>JAQSXN010000275.1 GCA_029256665.1 Paenibacillus sp. | reverse complement strand
CGAGCAGTCCACGGATATGTTCGAGGTTGCGCGAACAAACGATGGAGCCCCGACGGTCGTTCGGCTGACGCAGGCAAGCGGCGGCGCGTTGACGAAGGGGCGTAAAATACGAATCATCGCCAGCATGCCGGATTTCTATCGCTACCGAACCGTTGGCAGAAGCAACGGGCTGCCGAATCAAAGCTTCGAGCTGTACGAGCTTCCTTGCCGCAAACGGAGCGCGATCGGCTTGCAGGTAGGCACGCCGGATAAGTCTGGCGCCATGATCTGGTCCGATTGGAAGGCCGTCGACGACTTTGACCGTTCCGGCCCCGGCGATCTGCATTTTACATATAATCCGCAAGAAAGGCTGATCACCTTCGGCAACGGCGAACGCGGGGCAATCCCCGAAACATGTTCGGATGACAATATCTGCTTGATCTACTGCGAGCTCGGGGGCGGAGAACGCGGCAACGTGAAGCCGGGACTGATCCGGGAATGGGTAAACGAGGAGCAGGGCCGACTCGGCATCGACATCTCCAATCCGTTCTATGCGGCAGGAGGTTCGGAGGCGGAGACGTTGTCCGACTCGCTGACGCGCGCGGCCGCCGAGCTCAAGCAGGCTTTCCGGGCGGTGACGGACGAGGATTACGAGAAGATCGCCAAAGGCACGCCGGGAGTCGAGGTGGCAAGAGCGAAGGCTATTCCGTTATACAAGCCGGGACTGTCCGACTATCCCAAAGAGAAGGCACATGGTCAGCTCTCATTGGTCGTCGTGCCGCAGAGCTTGTCGCCGACTCCGATGCCGAGCCCGGGATTTCTGAGCACGGTGGGCAGCTACTTGGAGCCGAGGCGGCTCATCACGACGGAGCTGCACGTTATTCCGCCCGTGTACATCAAAGTTACGGTGCATGCCGTTATCGTGGTGGAGCCTCCGTTCGCGGATGAGAAGGAAGCATTACTCGCCTTGCTCAATGGATTGCTCAGACCGCTTGACGGCAAGGACGGAGAACGAGGCTGGGCCTTTGGCAGAACGGTGTACAAAGGCGATATATATAGCGCGCTCACGAAGGGCGGCGGCGTTGTTTTCGTCCAGGATTTGTGGCTAGATGCAGAAGGGCTCCATGTGAGCAGGTCCGCGGGGGGAGATATTATCATACCGCCGCACGGACTTGTATTCTCCGGCGATCACGAGATCGAACTTATAAGCAGAACCCGCTTATAGTAAGTGTTCAAACACCGCTTATAAGATGACTGCATGTGGTAATCGGCGGCAAAGGAAGGAGGGATTAGACTGAACGGGCAAAATCAATATTTCTCCGTTAACCGGGCGCAAGACTGGCAAAAGGGGACAGCCTTCAACCTAGATCAGGGTTTGGCGGGGCTAAGCATTCGCAGGGACAATAAATACGGGATAGCCGCTTCGCTCCGGTTAGGCGATCTAGAGGGCTTGTCGTCGGTTAGAGATATGGCCGTCGGCGAACATGATCGAATCTATCTGCTCGACGATCGCTCCGATCTTTGGAGTTATGATTGGCGAATCGGCGACCATAAACGGTTGTTCCCGCAGGGCCACGGATTGTTCGGGTGCGATGCCCGTCTTGCGGCTTCCGGCCAGTTTCTGTTCGTTGCCGATCCGGAAGGCGACTGCTCGCTGCTCGCCTTCCATGCCGGCAACGGTCAGACGATGTGGTCGCGGCAAGGGCGGGAGATCGAGGGATTCTGCTTCTACCCGCTGGCTATTGCCGCCGATGAACGCCGCGTCTACGTGCTCTCTCCCCTGGAAGTGGATGACGGCGGGGACGAACCCGCCATTGCGGAAGGGAGCAAGCTGACCGTGTTCGCGTTCACGCATGGCGGAATGTTGGCCGAGAGACATGAGTTACCTGCTCTGAAGCAGCCTGTAAGATCGAAGCTTAAGCATCTGGTCGGCGCCTACTTCATGACGATCGGAGCGGACGGCAGTTTTGCGATTCTGGATACGGTCTTCGCCAAAATCACGGTTGCGCGCCGGAACGGCGCGGATCGCGTCCATTCGCTTCCGTCGAGCACGTACGCCGGAATCGCCGGAGATCGCGGCGGCAAGCTCTATGTCGGCGATGCGAGGGAGATCAAGGGAGACGACGAAGACGACAGGTTCGTCCTTTCTTTTGATAAGAACGGCGAACCTGCAGGCGCGTTGACAAGCTTCCGGGGGCAGACGACGCGTCTGATGACGGACGGCTCGGATCGGCTATATGCGCTGGGCAGCGGGGATGACGCGAGAATTACGTTGCTGCATCTGCAGCCGCAGACGTTGTCGATGCCGGAGACCGGCGTGCCCGAAGGCGTCTGGCTGTCCGGCCGCTTCGACTGCACGGAGAGCGGCACCGTCTGGCACAAGCTGACGGCCGAAACGTTTGTCCCTGAAGGGACGCAGCTGCGCCTCTCGTACTTCAGCCTGGACGACGAACGGGCCGTTATCGCGGGGGCTTACAGATCCGTAGACGACTGGATTTCGGACCCGGCAATTCCTTACAAAGAGAAGATGGCGGGTCTCGCTCCGCTATGGTCGGCGCCGATCCCGAACCCCAAGGACGCGTTGTTCATGGGGGCCAAGGGACGTTATTTGTGGCTTAAGCTGGAGTGGATCGGCACCGAGCGGCATTCGCCAGCCGTGGAGAAGCTGAGGGTCTTCTTCCCGAGAGAAACGTATCTCGACTACTTGCCGGCCGTCTATCAGGAGGATCAGGAAAGCCGGGATTTCCTGGAGCGATATCTGTCGATCTTCGGTACCGCGTTTTCGGAGCTTGAGGACGAGATCGGCGATCTGTCCCGCTACATCGACCCTTACCGGGCAACGGGAGAGCATTTGCGCTGGCTCGCGACTTGGATCGGGCTGGAGACGGACGATTACTGGACCGACGAGCAGGTAAGGGCTTTTATTATCGCCGCTCCCGAGCTATACCGCTACAGAGGCACCAAGAGGGGCATCGGCGCCGTTATCGAGATGTATACGGGCGTTCAGCCAATCATCATCGAACAGTTCCAAACCAAGGGAATGAGGGATCATGCCGAGCTTCGCAGCCTGACCGACGCGCTGTACGGCGACAATCCGTATTCGTTCACGGTGCTGCTGAAGCCCGAGCAATCGCTTAACGAGAAGCAGCGCGTCGTCATCGAAGGACTGCTCGAAGAGCAGAAACCGGCTTATACGGAAGCGAAGCTTGTCCAGCTTCAGCCGTGGATGTACCTGGATTTGCATACGTACCTCGGAATCAACACCGTGCTCACGGAGCCGTCGCTGCTCATGCTGGGGCCAGACCGCAGCATGCCCAACGATACGCTTATCGTCGAGATGGGCATGGAGAAACGAATGGACATCCATACAAGGTTGGAGCTGGATTCGGAGCTAGAATAAACCGGACAAACGCTAAAGGAGTGGTTGGTGTGAAGAAGTCGAGGCTGTATCCGTTCGAGAGAAACCGTTATTTCTACGGAAAGCTGCTTACCGTGAGGGATTTTGAATCGGAGCAGAAGTATTTTAATGACAAGAGAAGGCTGCTCAACCGTCTGCTGTTCGGCAGCGGCGTCTTGTCCGGCATGTCGGTCGTCGCGGTGGACGACAAAACCGTCTCCGTCGAGATGGGCGTGGCGATCGATTATATCGGTCGCGAGGTCGTCATTCCGGCGCCAGTCACGATGAAGCTGTCCATGATCGAGGGATTCACGAACAACGAGTACAAAAAAAACGTATACCTTTGCGTCGCTTACGACGAAAAGGGCAAGGAGCCGGTTCATTCGGTCGGCAACGCTTCCGTCCGATCCGACGAGGTGAGCGAATACAACCGCGTGCTGGAATCGTACCGCCTCTTTATTAACGAGACGGCTCCCGCGCCTTCTTCGTTCGAATTCGCGCAGCTGATGGAAAACATCGTTACGTTATACGAAAAGGACAATGTGCGCATTACGCAGCGCATGCCGAAGTACGTAAGTCCCGGCGAGGTCGTGGAAGTGAAGCTCGTCGTGGAGAAGACGCTGCAGACGCCGCGGATCGCGTTCTCGTACGATTACGAGCTGTCCGGCTTCCGGAATGTCGGCGACTCGAACGGGACCATCGCCTTCCAGGAACCGGGCGACGCGCAGGACACGGAATATACGGTAACCTACCAGCTCAAGGCTCCTCTGGAAGGCGGCGGCTTTGCGGAGCTGCTCGTGCCGGCCCAGCTCGCCAAGCTGACGATCGGCGACGCACCCGTCCCGATCGATGCCAGCGTCAAGCAGACCATCGAGGTCGTGACGATTCCGGTTGCGGAACGCATCCTGGAAGACTGGCACAACCGGAGTCTCGAGCAAGCGGTCGAGGGTTCGGCGGACAAGAGCATCTGTCTGGCGAAGATCAGCCTGCTTCAGATGGGACCGACCTATATGATCGAGAAGGTCGACCGGATGCCTTACGGCGAATACATCGAAAGCACGACGCTGACGCAGCGCCTTGCCCGCAGCGGAGGCGGCGCCGCGCTGCATCGCTTCTTCGCCAGCGCGGAAACGGAAGATCTGGAATACGGCGCGAAGCCAACGCTGGACGTTAAGTACCATCCGGATCGCAACGAATTCGACTTCAAGCTTGGCATCCCGCGTCCGCAGCATCTCTACGACGAGATCGCGACGGGAACGATGGAAGTCGCGTTGGAGGCGATCGGCAAGACGGGCGGCTTCTTTTTCTCCCGGGGCAAAAAGAACTACGTTTCCGACGAAATCGTGCACGGACTCGGCGAAGGGCAGGTTTCGATCGTGGTAGGTTTGGAAGAGACTGACGAATCGGGACACGCCTCTGGCGCAGGCGCGAAGAAGCAGGTGTATTACGGGCAGAGCGACGTGTTCAAGGGAACGGAATTCGAGCCCGATATTCCGAACGTCTCGCTTGGCACGGTCGTTTATCCCGAGAAGGGAACGTTCCGCATCGGCATGAAGCTGCAGGGCGAAACGGAGTCGACGGCTTCCGTCATCGCGGTTCGCTGGTGGGCGTTCAAGAGCTTGGGCACGTCGGCGAAGTCCGTCGCCCAGCAAGAAGCACAGCTGGAATCCGACTGGTTGGAAGCCGCGGCCGACAAGGAGCAGCAATAAAATCTACGCACAAACGAACAGGTCAACCAAAGTCCCCGGCAGGGAAATGGTTGACCTGTTTTTTCGTCGTACGACGGTGATAAGTTTGACTTAAAAGAGTCGACGCGCGCCGAAGCCGGCGAATAAGTCGATGGGATCGATCTATCAAGTCATAGGGTAGCAAACAGACATGAAAGGTGGAAACGGCGGCGTAGTGTCACCCGCCCAAGTTGAGAGAAATCCAAACCTCTGCTTCTATTCGGATTCTTCTAATACAGGCTCGAGTTCCATTCGCACCAACACTTCTTTGTTTAAGATGAAAGTGAAGAGAAGATTGTTCGATACGAAACGTACGCTCGTCCTGCCGCTGGCCAACGTCTCTTTGACGCTGGTAGCTTTGGCGTCAATGAGTCTCTTGTAAGCCGGCTCCATAACGAGAGAATTCCAGGTGGCCATCTTGGTGACCCTAAACAGCTCCGGATTGTCTGCGTCGGCGGTCAATTGGAACGACATGCCCATGGCCGCATAAGTAAGCTGCTGCGTAGCGGGCAACAGCGGCAGCAGGGGATCCACGTTAGGAAGCTCTTCTGCTTGAACGGCTGAGCCGTTTGCAGAATTAGCAGATTCCGCTTCACTGTTTGCCGTATTGCTTGTAGCCGCTGCGCTGTTTGCCGTATCGTTTTTAGCTACTGCGCTGTTTACCGTATTACTTTTATCCGCTTCACTTGTGGCAGTTTCGCTGCTTGGGATGCCGGCTGCTTGACTTGAGCTTGCTGCAGCGCTGTCGCCAGTTGCCGGCGAGCCCAACTCGCCGTCTGCAGCCGTACCGTTTGTTTGATCGCCGGCTTCGGCGCCGGGGTTGGCAGCGTCCGGCGAGGCTCCGTTATCGCTT
>JAQSXN010000274.1 GCA_029256665.1 Paenibacillus sp. | reverse complement strand
CATCGTCGCGAGCAGTCTTAGGAAGTGGCAATACGAGGTCGTCGAGACGACGGATTTCGATTCGGTCGACGAGCAATTCCGCCAGCATGAACCTCATCTCGTGCTGCTCGACATCAACCTTCCCGTCTACGACGGCTATTATTGGTGCCAAAGCATCCGCGCGTTCTCGAAGGTGCCGATTCTCTTTCTGTCCTCCAGAAGCCAGAATATGGACATCATCATGGCCATCAATATGGGAGGCGACGATTACGTGCAGAAGCCGTTCGATCTGTCCGTGCTCGTAGCCAAGGTAAGCGCGCTGCTGAGACGCAATTATACGTATCAGGACGAGGCGCTGCAGCTCAGGCACCGCGGTCTCACGTTTCATCTCGGCAACTCGTCCGTGCAATCGGACGACAAGACAGCCGAGCTGTCGCGCAACGAATTCATTATTTTGCAGGTGCTCATGCGCAGTATCGGACGGATCGTCCCGCGGGACGAGCTTATGCACGCGTTATGGAAGGACGAGCAGTTCGTCGACGACAATACGCTTACGGTTAACGTCAACCGGCTGAGACGCAAACTCGCGGAGCTGGGCATGGAGGATTATATCGCGACCCGCAAAGGGATGGGGTACATCGTCGAATGAAACAAGTATGGAAGTTTCTCCGGTTTCAGCGTTCCTATATCATGCTCTCCTTCTCCTGCTATACATTGGCCATGGCGGTATGCTACGCGGATCCTAGAATCGACTACGAATGGGACGTGTTTCTGTACGGGCTCATCCTGCTGGCGTTATTGCTCCTCGCGTTTTTCTCTTATCGATTCGTCAGAGAGGCGCAGGCTATCCGCCGTTTAAGGGACGAGGACGGGGAACCGTTGTCGCTGGAGGGCGAGGCTTGCCAGAACGAGCTGAGCCGGATGGAGACGGAGCATATCCGCAAGCTGAACGAGCTGCAAGAAAGACAGCTGGAGTCCTATCGGTTCATGGTGTCGTGGTTTCACGAAATCAAGACGCCGATCGCCGTCCTTAGACTGATCGAGCAGACGGATCCGCATGCCGCCGATTTGGACGAGGAGCTGACCCGCATCGAGCATTACGTGGATCAGGCGCTCTATCATGCCAAGCTGGACAGCTTTCATCAGGATTACGAGATCGAACTCGTCCAATTGGAGAGTCTCGCCAAGAGTCTGGTCAAGCAGCATGCCAAAACGTTTATCGCCAAAAAAATCAAAATCGGCTTGGACGTCAAGCCGCTGGAAGTGCTGAGCGACCGCAAATGGCTATCGTTCGTGCTGCATCAGCTGATTACGAACAGCTTGAAGTATACTTCCCCCGGAGGGGAAGTCCATATCTCGACATCGGAGACGGCATCGGAGATCGCCTTGACCGTGCGGGACGACGGGGCCGGCATCGACGCCAAGGATCTGCCCCGCATTTTCAACCGGGGCTTTACGGGAGAGAACGGACGGGCCCATGCGAAGTCGACGGGGATGGGGCTGTATTTGGCTCGGGAGCTCTGCGGCAAGCTGGGGCATTATTTGACGGCGGAATCGGAAAAAGGGCTGTATACGGCGATGACGATCCATTGCCCGAGAATCCATGATCCGTACCTAACGGTTATGGGGCGGCAACAACAGGAAAGCCGGAAGCATTAAAGCTTCCGGCTGACGATCCGTTCGTAGACGCTGGCCGAGGATAGATACAGCAGGCCGTAGATGAGGAAATAGACGCCCATGGAGGCCAATACGATGGCGAAGATATTAGGATAATCCTGCAGCGTATCCAAAATGTACGAATCGATGATCAGCCAGCTGGTCAGAAGGCCCAGCGCCAGCGGCGGAGCGAATACGAACAGCAGCTGTTTGCGGATGACCGATTTCACTTGACCGCTTCTAATGCCGAGCTTGCGGAGCGTGTCGAATTGCTGGACCGCGTCCGTAGCTTCCCTAAGCTGCTTGAAATAAATGACGCTCGCAAGCGCGAAGAGCGCGATAATCGCCAGGAACGCGCCCGAGAACAGCATCAGGGACGAGCCTTCGATCTGTTTGGAATACACATCCGCGAACGAGGAGAAGTAGCCTTCCGGAGCGGCGGCGTAGAATAATTGCTGAACCTGCACGGAAAGCTCCTCCGCATTGCCCGCGTCATCGATATCGTAGGTTTGGAACGTGCGCTCCATGGCGTTAGGGCGCAAGGACGCATACATGTCGTCGGCGATGACAAGCACGGCCATCTTGCTCGTCATGGAATCCTCGAAGCGGGTAGTCCAGCCGAGTAGCGAATAGTCCATCTGCTCCGTGATGGAAAACGTGATCGGCGACTCGCCGGCCCGAACCTCGAAGTCGGGCCGCTCTTGTGGCGCGTAGACGAGCGGAATATCGATGCCGGCGGACAACGCGATCGTCTCGTTGCCGGCAAGCGGCTTCGGCTTCGGATGGCCTCGCAGCTGCTCGAACTCCTTGAATGTCGAATACGCTACGAGCAATACGCCGGGACTAAACTGCTCTTCGCCCTGGAATGCGAGCTCCCGCTCGGAGACGGCCTCGGTTTCCAGCGTATGCAGGACGCGATGATCGACGACGGCATGGTCTTTCGCGCCGCGAATGACGGCATCGATTTGCGAAACGGTCGTTTCGTCAACCGTATCAAACGCGAAGTCGTTCGGCAGGTTTTTCTCGACGGCGCTGAATTGAACGCTATAATTAATCGCCACGAAGCTTGTGAGCAGGATGAGAGCCGAACTGAACAACGTAATAAAGGTGAGATTAAGCACGCCGCTTCTTGCCTGAAAGCGCAGCGCCGAGGTCCACAGCATCGTATGCCCTTCATGATAACGCGGCGACTTGCTTAGTCTGCCAAGCATCCAGCCCGTGAACTGGCGGAAGAACAGCCATGTGCCGAATATGATCCCCACGGAGACGGCGATCAGCGACGCGGTGCCGTATTCCTTCCAGACAATCGATTCCCGTCCGAGAAGGATCAACACGTAAGCTTGCGCGAGCAACAAAGCGGCAAGCAACGCCAGCGCGGGGGAAACGGCGATCGGCTTCTCGCTTGCCGCCCTGGCGCGGAACAGCTCCACGAGCTGGACACGTCTGACCATGATTAGATTTTGTATGCTGATGATCAAGATGATGGCAACGAATACGAGCGCCGTCGTGCCGATCGCGCCGGGACGGAAGGACAGGGACACGGTTTGATCGTATTCCATCAGCTTCATGAGCAGCATCCCGAACCACTTCGACAACAAACCTCCGAGCAGCATGCCCGATACGAGCGAGATCGCGCCCAGAGCGACCGTTTCATAAAATAACATCAACGTCACTTGCCGCTCGTTCATGCCGAGCAGCAAATACATGCCGAGCTCCTTCTTGCGCTGCTTCATGAAGAACGAATTGGCATACAGAATAAAGAGGATGATAAAGAGACTAATCGCGACCGACGCGATGGTCACTCCTTGGCGGAACATGTCGCTGTTGCGCAGCGCGTCCAGAATATCGTCGTTGTACATCAGCGACGAGAACGTGAAATGGATGACGACGCCGGCGATCATCGCGAACAAATAGATCGAATATAGCTTGAAGCTGCGGCGCGCTCCCCGAAGCGTTAACTGAAGCAAACTCATCCCCGGCCACCTCCGAGCAGACTCTGCGATTCCAGAATGCGGTCAAAGAACGACTTGCGGGACTGATCGCCGGCGTACAGCTCGTTCACGACGGAGCCGTCGCGGAGAAAGACGACCCGGCTGCAGTAGCTGGCCGCGTAAGGATCATGCGTAACCATCAGAATCGTCGTGCCGAATTTCTGATTCATGCCGGACAGCTCCTCCAGCAGCTCCGTCGCCGATCTGGAGTCAAGCGCGCCCGTCGGCTCGTCCGCGAAGACGACGGACGGATTCGTAATGAGCGCCCTGGCGGATGCCGTCCGCTGCTGCTGGCCGCCGGATATTTCCGACGGGTACCGGCCCAGTATCGATTCGATCTGCAGCGTCGCCGCGAGCGGCTTCAGCCGTTTTTCCATTTCCGCCGTTTTAAACCCTCTCAGCGACAGAGGCAACAAAATATTTTCTTTGACAGTGAGCGTGTCCAGCAGGTTATAATCCTGGAAGATAAAGCCCATCCGCTCCTGCCGAAACTCCCGAAGCTCTTTCTTGCCAAGCGACAGCAGCGACTGCTCCTGCAGCCAAACTTCCCCTCCGGTTACCCGGTCAATGGTAGAAAGCACGTTCATCAATGTTGATTTCCCTGAGCCCGAAGGGCCCATAATGGCGGTAAATTCGCCTTCGTTTACGTTCAGGTCGATATTGCGCAGCACGGTCGTTCTTCCAAAGGTTTTGGAGACGTTTTTCGCGCGGATCATTGGCATCTTCATCTCGGTTTCTCCTCTTCTTCCTGTAGTCTGATCCCACTATACCGCGCTTCCGCATTACGTTCCATCGATTGCCCGGCATCTTAGGTGACACTTCCGTCACAAACGAAAGATGCCTAATTGCGCGAGTTCAAAAAGTTTGGTTATCAGTAACCGGGATTGAACAATTTCTAAACGTTTTTTCTGTTGTAGGATTCCGATATTAAAGGTAATATTATACAATCGATATGCCGAAAGTGGGGATTTTATTGTCATTTGTGAAGCGGTTGGATTGGTTTTTCCGTCAAAGATGGGGCAGCTACGCGGTTGCGATAAGCATCATGGCGATCGTCAGTCTATTCTCTGCCTTGCCGCCGAGATGGATCGGCAACACGGTGGACCAGATCGGCTCCGGGGAATTGACGCGGGACGATCTTGGCGGTACCGTGCTGCTTCTGGTCGGATTGGCGCTGCTTACCTACGTGCTCGTGTACATATGGATCACGACGTTGTTCGGCAACTCGGCGCTTGTAGAGAAGCTGCTGCGAGGCAAGCTCCTGAGCCACCTGACGCGCATGAAACCATCCTATTTCCATAAAAACAGTACCGGAGGTTTGATGGCGTTAGCCACGAACGACGTGCTGGCCATTGGCCAAACGGCGGGATACGGCGTCATGACGCTGGTTAATACGTTCGTCGGAGCTTCCGTCGTCATCGTGATGATGATCGCGTTTGTTTCCTTCAAGCTGATGCTCGCGGCGCTGGTGCCTTTGCCTCTGCTCGCGTTTGTCATCATCTGGCTAGGCTCGAAGGTGCGCGTGCGCTATATGGCGGCACAAGCGGCCTTCGGCACGATGAACGATCACGCGCTGGAATCGATCTCCGGCATCCGCGTCATTCGTTCGTACGTTCACGAGCGCGCGGATCTAGCCGCTTTCGACCGCGTAACGGAGGACGTCAGGGAGAAGAACAGGAGAGTGTCGCTGCTTAACGCGATGTTCCACCCGTTAATCTCCATCATCGTCGGAGTCAGCTATACGATCAGTATCGGTTATGGTTCTTATCTGGTTCTGGAGGGCGAGATCCTTATCGGTCAATTGCTTACGTTTAACATCTACCTCGGCATGTTGATCTGGCCGATGATCTCCTTCGGCGAATTTATAAACGTGCTCCAACGCGGCACCGCTTCTGCCGATCGGCTGGACGTAGCGTTCGCGGAGCGGCCCGATGTCAACGAGCCGACCGATCCGGTACGCGTCATGCTTCCCGAAAGCATCGAGTTCAAGCGGCTCAGCTTCACTTACCCGGGAGCGGCCGCGCCGAGCTTGTCCGATATCAGCTTCCGGCTTCAGCGAGGGGGCACCCTCGGCATCGTAGGCAAAACCGGGAGCGGCAAGAGCACGCTGCTGAAGCAACTGCTGCGGCAATATCCGATACAACCTGGCGCGGCATATATTACGGGTACGCCGATCGAACGGATTTCGCTGGAGGTCCTGAAAGGCTGGATCGCCTACGTGCCCCAGGAGCATCTGTTGCTCTCCAAGTCGATTAGGGACAACATCGCGCTGGGCAAGCCTGACGCGACGGACGAGGAGATCTTCAAAGCGGTGGCGATGGCATCCTTCGATGCGGATATC
>JAQSXN010000273.1 GCA_029256665.1 Paenibacillus sp. | reverse complement strand
TGTTTTTTCTTTAGCCTTTCGTCGTCGAGGTTATTCGTTCGGAGTCGTAAGTTATGCAACTTTTGTAACGCAACTTTCGGCGCCCGCATGCCGCTCCTCCTTCCCGCTGCTCGCCTTCGCCCTTATGTCAGGAAATATAACAACAACTCTGGAATTGAAACTATCATATGACGCGGCGTACGTTTTGTCATTGTACAATTTGTATAGAATTGGCCAGAGAACTGGTGCATCTTAGCCAACAATATTTCAAAAAACCACTTCCGCATTGGCAAACATTACAGTATGATATGTTATATAACCTGACATGTGGAGGCGAATGCGATGCTGCTTAAAGATTTAATTCATATTCCCTCGTTGAAAAACGCGCGGATTGCCGCCGGCGCGCAAGGACTCATCCGCAGAGTAAGCTCCGTCAACATGATGGACGCGCCGGATATTATTCATTACTTGAAACGAGACGAGCTTCTGCTCACGACGGCCTATGCGATTAAGGACCAGCCCGGATCGCTGGACGCCTTAGTTGCTCACATGGCGGATGCCGGATGCGCGGGCTTAGGGATCAAAACCAAACGTTTTTTTGAAGAAATTCCCGAATCGGTTATCGAAGAAGCGAATCGGCGCGACTTTCCGATTTTGGAGCTATCCTTGGAATATTCGCTCGGCGAAGTGTTAAATGGCACGTTAAGCCGGATTCTCGAGAATCGAACGGATGAATTGAGTTATGCGCTCGACACGCATCATACGTTTTTCAACCTGATCCTGAACGGCGAAGGCATAACCGAAATCGTCGAAAAGCTCGCGGAACTGATCGCGTCGCCCGTCGTCATCCTCGGCTCCAGATTGGAGCTGATCAGCCTGTCTTCTTCGCAGCGGCCCCACATCCCCCTGCTTAATCAATGCATTGCGCAGTGGCAGTCCTTCGGCGGGACGGCAGAGGCGGGCGTTTATCCCATCGAAACAAAAACAGGCGTCACGTACGCCATGATCCAGCCCATCCCGACGTCTCAGCGGCAAGGATACATCATCGCGTTCGTCAAGGAGAAAGAGGAGAATAAATTGTATTCGCTGGCGCTGGAACAAGCGGCCAACGTGATGGGGTTCGAGCTTCTGAAGTCGCAAGCGGTCAAGGACCGGGCGAGACGGTTCAAGATCGAATTTTTTACGGAGCTGGTGCAAGGGGAAATCGAATCGGAACAGGAGATCGTTCATCGGGGCAAGCAATACGGTCTGTATCCCGCCGATGCGATGATCTGCATCGTCTGCGGCAGGGATTCGGACGACGCCGATCCGGAGACCGCCAAGGATCACGGCGCCGTCGAACGCAAAGCCCGCGAAATCGACAATCTTTATCGCGCGTTGACGAAAGAATACGCCAAACTGCATGCCGATAGCGTACTGTTCACGCTCAAAGACAAGTTTATCGCGCTAATTCCCTCCAAGGCGCTGATCGGCACGGGCGCCGAAAGCAAGGTAAAGCTGGCGCAGCAGCTTCAAGGAATCGATGCAAGACTGGCTTCGTCGCAGGAGCATGTCTTATCGTTCGGCATCAGCGTCCCTTTTACGAAGCTTGCGGATATTCCGACCGCCTACAAGCAGGCGCTTGAAGCCTATCGCTTTGGCAGAAGCCATAACAAACAGAGGTTCGTGCAGTTCTATCACACAAAAGAGCTTTTGGATCTGCTCAAATTGATACCTGCGGATGATCTAAAAGAATTCGTCGAGGATACGTTCGAAGCTTGGAGCGGAATTGACGAGGGCGAGCAGCGGGAATGGCGCAGGACGCTCAAGGTGTTCTACGATACCCATTGCCATATCGGCGAGACGGCGAAGCAGCTTTATATTCACCGCAACACCGTCCTATACCGGCTGAACCGAATCGAACAACTGACGGGAGCCCATGTGAGGAACTCCGCGGACAGCCTTCGCATCCGGATGGCGCTTATGATAAAGGAGCTGATCAGTTGACGGCTTCGCCGAGCCAGTCCTTTAGCTCCTCCGCAAATTTGGAAACGAACGTTCGTTTCGTCTCCTCCTCCAGAAAGGCAGCTTTCGCTCCGTTCATCGCAATGGCGCAGAGCTCCTCGTCCGTGAAGGCAAGATGCTCGCGCAGCGCTTCGTATTCCTTGGTAATCGTCGTCCCGGAGACGGTAAGATTGTCGGTATTGACGGTGACTCGGATACCCGTATCAAAGTACGCGCGAAGCGGGTATTTCTCCCAGCCGAGCGCCGCTTTGGTCTGCATATTGCTGAAGGGGCACATCTCCAGCGGAATCCCGCGGACGCGGATCAGCTCGGTTACATCGGGATCCTCCTGCATGCGCACGCCATGTCCGACTCGGCTTGCGCCGAGCAACGTGACGGCTTTCCCGACGCTGTCCGCTCCGGCAGCCTCGCCGGCATGAATCGTGATCGGCAATCCCAGCCGCCGCGCCATTCGGAACTCCGATTCGTATAGCTCGGGCGGGTAATGGGCTTCGGAGCCCGCCAGATCGACCGCTACGACGCCACGACCATAATAGGCGGATGCCGCCCGGACGACTTCCAGATTTCTCTCCCGCGAATGGCCGCGCAGACAAATGACGATACATCTTGCGATTACGCCGAATTCCTTCTCGCCCGCGGATAACCCTCGCAGTACGCAATCGATCGTCGCTTCCACGCTCATTCCCTTCTCGCGATGAAGCTGAGGCGCATACCGCGCTTCGACATACCGGCAGCCGTGCTCCGCGCTTTGTCTCACCAGCTCGTAGGCGACGCGCTCCAGCGCTTGCCCGGATTGCATGTAGGCGAGCACGAACGCGAACTTCTCCAAATATTGCGCGAGGCTGTCGCATTCTCCCTCCACCCGCATGTACGGCCACAGCTTTTCGGGTTCCCGTTCGGGCAGCTCGGGGCCGCCGAGCTTCGCCAGCTCGATTAACGTCTCCGGCAGCACGCTGCCGTCGAGATGCACATGCAGGTCAACCTTCGGCATGAGCTTAAGATTACCGTTCGACTTGCTCATCCCCATCCCCCATTCCCCTTTCCTCCGCTACCCGCGATTCCTGTACCTGATTTGAATTAGTCAATACTATATACTACTGCGCGGCGGCTTGTAAATCTCGCATGAAGGTAACTGGCGTAAAAACGATTTGTTCGCATAGCCGCTCATCCGTCTTCCTAGCTTACCCAACCTCGCAAATACGGACGTCCATGAGAAAACCTCTACCCTCGGCCTTTCGGAGATGAGCGACCTCGTATAGAGGTAGGTATTATCGCCATATAGAATTCAAGGTTTCCGATTATTCGGGAACTTATAAATTCTCTTATGGTAGCAAAATGGCGAAGCAAGGATACTCTCCTCGCTCCGCCACTTATTGTCCACCTGAGCTTTTCAAACGCAGGTTATTCGCCTTCGACGACTTCGCCACGCCATGCCAGCATGCCGCCGGCTACGTTCACGACGTCGAAGCCTTGCAACGCGAGAAATTCGCATACGCGTCCGCTTCTGCCTCCGCTGCGGCAAATAATCACGACCTCGCCTTCGGCGTCGTGCACCTCGTGCGCGCGAGCCTGAAATTGGGACAGCGGAATGCTGCGCGCTTGGCTTACATGCCCCTCTTCCCACTCGTCGGGCTCCCGAACATCGATTAGATTTAAAGTTACGCCGGCGTTTACTTTTTCGAGCAGCTCGTCGGCGGTCATTTCGCGATACATACGTCCATCACCTTTCGCTAAAGGAATTGCTTATCCCCTGCATTGTAACGCGGCAGAGCCGTCTCTGTCCAATGAAAATAGTATTGCGTCGCCGTCATCGCCTGTTGTTCGTCCGATTTTTTGCCGCCAACAATCGATTCACGGTACCCGAACCGCTTTCTTGTTCCGGAGCCTCGCTTATTGCCCGATCGGAGGCTGGAGCAGCAGCGCTTGGTTGAGACTTTTGCGCCGATTGATCCGCCTTACGGACGATTGGATTCGCAATCGGTCGACTGGATGGCTGGACCTGCGTTCGCGCGGCTGGACGGGAATCGCCTGCTTCGAAAAATTCGGTTTTGGACGCTGCCGCTTTCTTGAGACGGGATAGCGATGCCGATGCCTCCGTAACGGCGCCGCCCGTACGATCGACGGCGCTCCCCTTCCTCAGCAAGCCTTTCGCCTGATACGCCAATTTCCTCCATGGAACGGATAGCCGTCGCACGGCGATATCAAGCAGCCATAAGAGCAGAATCGCTACGAGCAGCTCCCTCGTCCAATCGAAGGGCTCCTTTTTGGCGATTCGTTCGCCGCGGAAGCTTAACATCGCGTCCTCCAATCGCAGCTCGCGTCCGCCGGTAATAGCGGCGATTCGCGCGAGCGTCTCTTCCCCTTCGCCGTTCTCGATCCGGTACTCGGGAGAATACGGAATGACCAGTCCGGAAGTCTGACCGCCTTCCGCCGTCATGCTCCCATCGCCCGCGAGCTCGCCGATTCGGGCCAGATAAGCGCCGGGCTCGAGCTGGCCGAGCTCCGCTTCGTAGCGGCCCGGAGCAACGGGCATCAATCCCAGCGGATCCGCGGCGTTGGCCGAATCCAAGCCTTCGATCGTCGCGCCGAGCTTCGTATGTCCGCCATTACCCGCTTCGCTTCCGCTTTCGACCGTCAACAGTCCTTTGCCGCCACCTGCGGATGCCTTGACCTGATACTGAGAAGGATCGAATTGCGGGAACGTCCACTTCACCCACTCCGCGAATACCTTCGGGAAGGACGGCCATTGAATCCAGTCGGAAGACCACTTGCCGCTGGCGTCGCTCGTCCACGCGACCGTTCGCCCAGAGCCGTATTGCCATCTGGCGAGCAACGGATCATCGTCCGGCGTCCACAATCCCACTTCCGCCAATTCTTTGGCCGTCGTCGCGATATACGCTTGAAGCGGAGGAACTCCGTCCTTCCATAACGATCTCCACTCTCCCGCGTCTCCGATCGCCGGAACGAATTCGCCGTCCACGACGTACGTCCTCGACATCAACACGGTCTCGCGGCTGAAGATCGCGGGCAGCGTGCTTTGATCCTTCGTGAAATAATAACGGCCTTTCGCCGCATCCGCCAAACTTTTGAGCAAAACCTGATCCGCGCCGTCTCCGACGGCTACAGTCGATAATGTCATCAACTGCTCGTTCATCGCATCGGTTATCGCGGAATAGGGACTTGAGGAGGAGGATTGCCCGTCCGTCAACAAAATCATATGCTTTCGCTCCGCTTCGAGCTCGAGCAAACCTTTATACCCCGCATCCAGCGCGGTATAGATTTCGGTTCCGCCGTCAGGCTGAATGCCCTGGATGCTCTCGATTATCGATTCGCGATCCGACAGCTTCGTCGGCTCCACGACCCACCATGGCGCGGAATCAAACGCGACGACGCCTACGGTGTCCTCGTCCCGCATCAGCTCCACGGTCCGAATCGCCGCTTCCTTGGCAAGCTCGAGCTTGCCGTCCGACATGCTGCCCGATCGGTCGATGACGAGCACCAGTCCGAGCGAAGGAAGCTTTTTTCGGCCTTTGAGATCCATATACACGGGGAGAGCATCTTCGACCGGCGTCTGGAAGTACCCGCCGAGTCCAAACGATTGTTCGCCCCCGAGCATCATGAGCCCCACGCCGTAGTCGGAGACCGCCTTGCCCAGCCACTCCATCGGCTGCTTCGCGATTCTCGTCGCGGGTACGTTGTTCAAAATAATGCTGTCGTAAGCCGCATATTCGGCAAGCTCAAGCGACAACTGCTCGGGCGCGATCGTCTCGTACAAGATCAAGGAGGAAGCAAGCGCCGATTCCAGGTTGGCCGATGATCCGGGCTCCCCTTCGACTAACAGCACTTTAGGCGGTCCGCTGACGCGACTGAATGCATAAGCGCTGTTATTCGCCGGCCTGTCGTCGCCTTGCGCATGCACTTCGGCACGGAACCGGTGGAAGCCGGGTTCGAGCGCCGTGCTTTGCAGGATAAAGGTGTTGTCTCCTTTCTCCAACT
>JAQSXN010000272.1 GCA_029256665.1 Paenibacillus sp. | reverse complement strand
TACCCAGACGGTAACGGTATCTCCGACCGATACGACATCCATGGGATGTTTCACGAACCGGTTGCTTAGCTGCGAGATATGGACGAGCCCGTCGTTCTTGATCCCGATATCCACGAAAGCGCCGAAATCGATAACGTTGCGCACGGTGCCTTGCAGCTCCATCCCCGCCGTCAAATCCTCGATCTGCAGCACGTTCGTACTGAAGATCGGCGGAGGAAGCTCGTCGCGCGGATCGCGACCGGGCCTTAGCAGGCTCTCTACGATGTCCCGCAGCGTCGGGGCGCCGACGCCCAGCTTCTCGGCTAGCGAAGCGATATCGACGTTCTGAAGCGCGCTCTTCGTCTCTTCGGTGCCTACCGCTTTAAGAGCGATCCCGAGCTCGCCGAACAGCTTGTCCACGACGGCATACGATTCGGGATGAATCGGCGTCCGGTCTAACGGATTCGCCGCATCCGGAATGCGCAGGAAGCCGATGCATTGCTCGTAGGACTTAGCGCCGAGCCGAGGTACTTTCTGCAACTGGGAACGCTTCGAGAAACGGCCGATCTCCTCGCGGTATTTCACGATATTTTTGGCAATGGTGCCATTAACGCCCGCTACATAAGACAACAACGATGCGGAGGCGGTATTGACGTCGACGCCGACATGGTTAACCGCCGACTCCACGACGCCGCCCAAGGATTCATCCAGACGCTTCTGGCTAACGTCATGCTGGTATTGTCCGACGCCGATCGCCTTCGGTTCGATCTTGACCAGCTCGGCCAGCGGATCCTGCAGCCGTCTGGCGATGGACACGGCGCTGCGCTCCGCCACGTCCAGCGACGGGAATTCCTCGGCCGCCACCTTGGAGGCCGAATAGACGCTGGCTCCCGCTTCGCTCACGATGATATATCGAAGCTCCGCGCTGCCCGCGCTTTTCCTTTTGCCGATCAGCGATGCGATAAATTGCTCCGTCTCGCGCGAAGCCGTGCCGTTGCCGATGACGATCAACTCTACTTTATATTTGTCGATAAGGCCGTTAATCAGCTTCTCTGCTTCCGCAACCTTGTTATTAGGCGGCGTCGGGTAGGAAACGGCTACCTCCAGCAGCTTCCCGGTGTCGTCGATGACCGCCAGCTTGCAGCCCGTCCGGAAAGCCGGATCCACGCCTAATACGATATGGCCGCTTACCGGCGGCTGGAGCAGCAGATTGCGCAAGTTGGCTGAGAAAATCGTGATGGCGTGCTCCTCGGCCTTCTCCGTCAGCTCGCCGCGCACTTCGCGCTCGATGGATGGCGCGATCAAGCGCTTGTACGCGTCTTCGATCACGGTCTCGAGCAGCGCCGTTACCTTGGCTGCCGTACCGCCGCGCAGCAGCTTGCGCCGCATATGCTCGTGTATGCGGTCCACGGGCGTGTCGAACGAGATCCGGAGCACTTCTTCCCGTTCGCCTCGATTAATCGCAAGGATGCGATGAGGGGGCAGCTTCTTGACCGGCTCCTGGTAGTTGTAATACATTTCGTAAACGGAATCCTCGTCCGCCTTTTTCACTTCCGAACGAAGCAGCGACTGGTCCATCGTAAATTTCCGAATCCAAGAACGGATCGAAGCATCGTCCGCGATATTTTCCGCGATGATGTCCATCGCCCCTTGCAGGGCTTCCTCCGGCGTCGTTACGCCTTTATCCGGATTCAGGAAACGTCCGGCCTCCGACATCGGCTCGCCTTGCCGCGGCTGCGACCAGATCCAATCCGCGAGCGGCTCCAGCCCCCGCTCCTTGGCGACGCTAGCCCTCGTCTTGCGCTTCTGCCTATAGGGACGGTACAAATCTTCGACTTCCTGGAGCTTTACCGCCGATTCGATCGAAGCCTTAAGCGCGCCCGTCAATTTGCCTTGCTCGTCGATCAGGCGCATGACCTCGCGCTTCCGCTCTTCGAGGTTGCGCATGTACTGCAGCTTCTCATCGATCGAACGCAGCTCGTTCTCGTCCAGCTCGCCCGTCATTTCCTTCCGGTAACGCGCGATAAACGGAATCGTGTTGCCTTCGTCCAGCAGGGCGACCGCCGACTTCACCTTGCTCGCGGGCAGCGAGAGCGACTCGGCGATCGCGGCGATCATCCGTTTGTTTTCCGCCGCCTTCTGTTCGTCCGTTAGCTTCGTTGCCATCATTGATTCTTCAACCGACGTATCCGTAGATCCCTTCGACCCATCTGCCAATATCGCACGCTCCATCCTTTATTTCGTTAACAAGGCTGTCCCGCACCTTGCATAAAGCGGTGAGACAGCCTCAGTCGTTTACTCGTATTGCAGCTTACCGCCGCGGTCGTTCTATTGACCCGTATAGGGGTTGTTGGCTTTCTCGAAGCCGATCGTCGTCCGCGGACCGTGGCCGGGATACACGATGACTTCCGGATTAAGCTTGTACAGCTTGGTGCGGATGGAATCATACAGATCGCGTTCTCGTCCGCCCGGAAGATCCGTGCGGCCGACGGACAGCTTGAACAACACGTCGCCCGAGAACAGATGGTTTCCGCACAAGAAGCTGACGCTTCCCGGAGAGTGGCCCGGCGTGTGCATCACAAGAAACGTATGGCCGATCAAATCCAGCTTCTGCCCTTCCGCGAGGTCGTACTCGGCTGGATCCGTCGATAGAGGAGGCGTCACGTCCTGCCAGCGCATGGAACCGTTCTTGCGCGGATCCGTCAGCCAATCGGCTTCTTCGTCGTGAATATAAACCGGACAACCGGCGAGCTTGCGCACTTCGTCTACTCCGCCCATATGGTCGAAGTGGGCATGGGTGAGCAGGATCGCCTCGATCTTCGTATCCGCGATCCGCTCGAGCAGCCGCTTGGGATTCATGCCGGGATCAATGATGATTCCGCGCTCCTGCTCCGCTTGCTTAACCGTGAGCAAATAACAATTGGTCTGGATCGGACCAAGCGAGAACGTCTCGACTTTAAACTCCGCGCCCATCGACCTAGAAGCTCTCCAGCAGCTCGCGAAGCTCTTTGACGACTTCCGCCTGATAACCGGGTCCTTCGCCGTAACGCTTCATGATTTCCTGCCGCGTGGCAGCCAAATTATTCTGATAGTCGGCCGCTTCGCGATCCGGGTTGTTTTGTTTAAAGGCGACCATCGGCTCTTGAATGCGAGTCGGACGCGGTCCCCATTGACCAAGCACCGCGCCGCCCGTATCCGCAAAAATAACGATCGGAATCGAACGGCCGCCCATCGTCAAGAACTGGTCCATCGTATCGAGATTTTCTTCCATGATCAATACTTCCGTTGGAATGCCGGACACTTCCAGCGCCGCGAATACGGCCGGCACGTTACGAACCACGTCTCCGCACCAATCTGCCATAAGAATCAGGCAACGCAGATCGTCGCGGTTGTTCATCGATTCGAACAGCTTCCGATCCTCGTCTGACGGCCAGCTGAATTGCTCGCTCCACCCGATAAACGTTTCCTTGTTTTTCGTCATTCCGTCAATGAATTGCTGCGGCGTTATGCCCTTACCCAGCTTGTCTGCTACGCTTTTGCTCATATGTATCCTCTCCTTGGCTTTGGTCTTGGATGCTTCCGCTGTCATAAGTATACTTAAAACTTCTTCGCCCTGCGAATGTACAGATATAGAATAACCAGCGCCACAAGCGCAATGATGGCATACACAATGTTGGAGTACACATCCATGAACTCGACGATTTCGTTCCAATTGCCGCCTACGGCCGTGCCTACGGAGACAAGAATCGTATTCCAAATCAACGTGCCGATCGTCGTAAAGAATAGAAACGGAACGAACTTCATGCCCGACATGCCCGCAGGCAACGAGATCAAGCTTCGGATAAGCGGAACCATCCGGCATAGCAGGACTGCCCAATACCCGTACTTGTCAAACCAGGCGTCCGCCTTGCGAACATCTTCCTTCTTGACGCGCAGCACCTTGCCCCACCGGTCGATGATGCGCTCGAGCCGTTCGACGCCTAGCAATCTTCCGATGATATACAAAATAATGGCGCCGATCAGCGATCCTAATGTAGCGACAATGATGACGCCAACTGGGGTCAGATTCGTATACGTCGTCATAAATCCGCCGAACGTCAAGATCACTTCGGACGGAATCGGGGGGAACAGGTTCTCCAGCGCGATCATGAGCAAAATGCCAAAGTAACCGTATTGCTCCATAATATCGGTAATCCAGCTTTCCATTTTCACCCTCCACTTCGAATATCGCGTGCCAGCTCAACCGTCAATTCGCTGCCGCCTCTGTTATTCTATCATATCGCGCAAGAGGCCTTCCACTCCATTCCATGCCTATATTTGGTCAATTGAGTTATCTATGCGTACATGATGATCTCCTGCATGCCATCGGTTGCGTTTGCGCGATTGGCGCTTTCGGCTGTCATCCGAAAGGCTGTTTGCGCCCAATGCAAGTGACCTCCGGACATCCGCCTGCATACGTTGTGTATGAGAGGAGTCGGTCATCCTATGAAAACCAACGCGCAGAAACATGCAGCCGGCTTGCCGTCAGCGCGCAAAATCCGAAGATCGTGCAGCAACGAGCTGTATCGCACGGCCAAACGAATGAAGATATATGTCACCAAAGAGAAAATGGACAAAGCCGAAACGTTATATTTTCAAAAGGTGGCGCAACATTTGTTATGGATCGTCGACCATAAGGATAATCGCAAGGCCCAGGCCGCCTGGTGGGCGGAGAACGTCAGCGAAGAAATCGCCGCGTTGTGGGAAGTCGACCGCGACAAGCTATGCGTTGCGTTTCGCGAAGCATACGGGGGATAAAGTGGGGAGCGACATAAACAAAGTATCACCCTTTCATGTAGCGTTCCGCCAGCCCGCCTGTAAAAGCGCACCTGCCGGCAGCATAAAAGCCCAATGATCGTTGGCATTGCCAAGCGACATGGGCTTCTTTGATACTCGCCTATCCAATTAGATACAGCGGTTAATGGCTCTCCTGCAGGCGATCGACGGATACCGTCTTGGTGTTCACCGGGTTATTGCCGACCGTTACGGTCGCCGTCCCGCTAGCCTCGTCCACCTTTTCGATCCAGACGGAGTCGCCTTCTAGATTCACGCCAATCGTATCCTTGGATTCGTAAATTTGCTTCGCTCGATTCAGGTCCATGCTTCAATCCCCCTCTTCATCATCAGGTATCATGTTGTCTGTCGTCGACTCGGCGATCAGGCCGTTGTGCATCGTGACATTGCCTCCACCAAGCCCTTCATTCACCATGCGGTCGATATCCATGTCATAGTTGTCGCGTCCTTCAAGATACGGTTCGGCCGCTTGCGTATGCTGCTCCGCAGCTTCCGCTTTGTTCTGTTCGGTCATTGCAGCTTCCTCCTTCGGATGATGGCAAGATGGCGATTAGCCTTGACCAAAATATGCCCGTTCAAAGCGCAAATCATACGAGAAATCGGCTACAACAACGGCGACAACAGATGCATCAGCGTCTCTGCCGCCTTCACCTTAGCAGGACGACGGGCGAACCGCTCCGGATCCAGCCGCTCGCTATTCGCAACATCTTCCATAAAGTCATCCATCAGCCGGCCCACCGGCTTTTCCCCTTCGATCAACGCCAAAATTTCGTAATTGCTGTACAAGCTTCTCATATCCAAATTAGCCGATCCGATCGAAGCGACTCGTCCGTCCATAATCATGACCTTGGCATGGATGAACCCTTTGCCGTACCTGTACACCTTGACCCCAGCATCCAGCATGTCCTGCATATAAGAAAACGTCGCGAGAAGAACCAGCTTGGAGTCGCAGATGCCGGGAATGATCAAACGCACATCAAGCCCGCTTCGCGCGGCGATTCTGAGACTGCCCGCAATCATCGGGTCCGGGATAAAATAAGGCGTGGACGCGTATATCGATTGCCTTGCCTCCGACATCGCCACAAACAACGTTTCGGATATCGTTTGATCGTGGATGCCGGGTTTGCCAGGTACGAGCACTATGCGATCAAGGCCATCGCAATGAAGATCGGGCG
>JAQSXN010000271.1 GCA_029256665.1 Paenibacillus sp. | reverse complement strand
GTTAACCTTAGGCAGCAAATATGTTCCCTCCCCCATATATCAGACATTATAGCATGTCGAATGGAGGGGGGCTATATCGATATTCGCGGCGGCAAAGCTCAGGAATTCGTCGTTTTTTCGTCCTCTAAAGTCAAGTGCTCGATCGTTTCTTCGATGCCGTTTAGCGCGTTGATATAGATTCGGTACATGGAGCTGTTAATTTTCCCTGTATACTCGTAACATAAAACTTCCTCGCCCATCTCGTTTTCGATTAACGCCAGTTGTTCGGATCTAACTTGAAAGTTGGGGTTAATCGCCTTCTTGGCTTCGGCCTTCGACATGATCGGACTCGGAAGCTCCCGCTTGTGGTTTTCGTAAACGAAATCGCTTGCCTGCAAGCCTAGTGCCTCGCCATTATCGAGCGCGACTTTGACGGTCACCTTCTCCGGGTAGATCAGCACGCCGTTCTGCGTGCCGACGTAAGTAAAACTGCCGGAGTTCTGGTACATATCGTAGCTGACGGCTCTCATGTTGGCGAATCCGAATTCGTTCAGAAATTTGTCGGCGGATGCCTTGGCCTGCCCAAAGTCGATTTTTTTCTCGCCGATGTCGCGGTTTTTCATAAACCAGATGAGCTGTCCGCCCTTCTTGGTAAAATCCATCTGAACCTTTTGATTCGAATCCATGGCGTTCGCTACCGCCGAGAAAGAGGCGTATTCGGAGTCTTGTCCGTTTTCGGCCACTTCTACCGCGGACGGATCCACCTTCAAGTATTCGGCGGCTTTCCTCTTAATGTCCTCCGCCTTCGCGAACTCGCCGCCCAACATTTTGATCGTGCGTTTCTCGTACATGCTGGTGACGGACGGTCCCCAATTCAGCTCGGGGTATGCCCCTACCTTCTCGTTCATTGAGCGAAGACCGTCGACGATCTGGTTGCTGCCATCCGCTTGATTGGATGCGATCGCCACTTCGACGTCCATCCAGCGGAGATTGTTCGCAAGCACGTCGGATTGCATATGATCCAACTGCTTCGCGATTTCGTCAGACTTGTCATACAGAGTCTTCAACGTCTTAAATTCCTCATCGCTCAACGGATTTTTGGTTAAATCGCGAACGGCTGTTTTATAGGCGAAATTCGAAATATGCGACAAAAAGTCCTCCGCCTCGGTAAACGGAAGATAAGACAGCGGCAATTGGCTGATTTCGTTTTGCGCTTGGCTCGTTAAACGCCATACGTTAACGAGTCCCTTCCGATGGTATCCCATCGAGGTGGAGTTAACGGCAAGCGTGTTGCCAAGCTGCTCATGAAGTTTGTCCATATGGAACGATAGATCGTGGAAAGCGCGCTGATATTGGTTTTCCGCCTTGATCAGGATGGAATTTTTTTCTTGATGCTCTTGATACCCCCAATAGATCGCCCCGATGAGCAGAATCGTCATAAAGGGGAACATGATGGAACTTAGTCTCCGATACATGCAAAAAGCTCCTTTCAAATGCCAAACTTTGTGCATAGTTTGGATTTCCGATAGGAGCTTTATGCAGAGGTCGTTCAAAAAGTCCAATTTTGATTACGAAGCAATTCTTAAAGTTTATTCGACATCGAACTTTTTGACCAATTAAAATTAATTCGCCGCCATTCAAAACCCGGGATGCTCTTCGATATCGAGATCGTCGCTGTTGCTGCAGATGCATTGCTTGAAGCCCGTATCGATGGAGCCCTTTTCCCGCTTGCCGCGAAGAACGAATTTTTCGCCGCAGACATTGCAACGAATCGTTACTTTAATTCTGGCCGCTTCCATTCCGTCTTCCTCCTGCCAAATTATATACTGACAGTATGGACGGGTTTTTTAAAATTTAATCTCTTCCTCGCGAGTCACGAGGCGGAACGGCGATCTGGCGTTCGCCGAATTCATCTTGTGGAGACCCCATGCCCACAATCCGATCATAAACGGCACGATAATCCAAACCCAGTTCTGCTCGACGGTTACCAGGATCAAGTCGTAAACGCCGTGGAGCAGGAAAGGCAGGGCGAACGAAATCGCGAGAAAGAGCTTCGATTTCCTTTTGACGCCGGCGAACCTCGCTTTGCCCAAATAATACCCCATCATGACGCCGAACAGGGCGTGGCCGGACACCGGAAGCAGCGCCCTGGCGAACAGGGTGCCGAAGGAGGACGGCGCGTAGATCGCGTAAAGCACGTTCTCCAGCGTGGCGAAACCAAGGGAGATGGCCGCGGCGTACAGGATGCCGTCATACGGCTCGTCGAATTCGGTATGATTATAAATAACGTGATACAGCACAAACCACTTCAGAAATTCCTCGACAGCCGCCGAGTGTATAAACGAAGCGACGAATGTACCGTTGCCGAGCCAGATTTCCAGTCCCCTCTGAATGACCATGATCGGCACGACGACCAATATGCCGAGCACGAACATGCGGATGACCATGTGTATGGGCTCCGCTTCATACCTGTCCCTTAAGTACAGGTAGGTCAACAGCGACAATCCCGGCGCCGCGGCAGCGGTCAATATGGAGAACAACAACATCGCTTCCCTGCTTTCTTTACACCCACCCGCGGAACCTGACCGCCTCCGCCATCTTGCGGACGCCGGCCATGTATGCGGCCAACCGCATGTCGACTTTGCGCGTTTGGTGGATTTCGTAGACGTTCTCGAATCCCCGAATCATCATCAGCCTGAGCTTGTTGTCGATTTCGGATTCGTCCCAATAGTAACCTTGATTGTTCTGCACCCATTCGAAATAGGAAACGATGACGCCCCCCGCGCTTGCGAGCACGTCCGGTATGAGCAGGATGCCCCTGTCCGAAACGATCCGCGTCGCTTCCAGCGTCGTCGGGCCATTGGCGGCCTCTACTATAATAGAAGCCTTGATTCGGGAGGCATTCTCCTCCGTAATCTGATTCTCGATGGCGGCGGGCACGAGCACGTCGCATTCGAGCTCCAGCAGCTCCTCGTTCGTGATCGTCTTAGGGAACAGATTCGTCACGTTGCCGAAAGAATCCCTCCGGTCGAGGAGATGGGGAATATCCAGCCCTTCTTTATTATACAACGCGCCGGACACATCGGAAATACCAATTACTGTCGCGCCGCTCTCGTACATGAATTTGGCCAAATAGCTGCCCGCGTTCCCGAATCCCTGAATGACGATGCGGGCGCCTTCCAGCGGAATGCCCTTGAGTCTCAGCGCTTCGTGAATCATGATGACGACGCCGCGCGCCGTTGCCGTCTCTCTCCCTTTGGAGCCACCAAGCACGATTGGCTTGCCCGTAATAAAGCCTGGCGAATCGAACTCCCTGATTCGGCTGTATTCATCCATCATCCAAGCCATGATTTGCGAATTCGTCATGACGTCGGGAGCGGGAATGTCTTTGGTCGGGCCGACCAGCTGGCTGACTGCCCGGACGTAACCGCGGCTAAGCCGTTCCAGCTCGCGGAACGACATCTGGCGCGGATCGCAGATGACGCCGCCCTTGCCCCCGCCGTAAGGAAGATCGGCGATGCCGCATTTGAGAGACATCCAGATCGACAGAGCCTTCACTTCCTTCTCGGTTACGCCGGGATGAAAGCGCACGCCGCCTTTGGTCGGACCTACGGCGTCGTTATGCTGCGAGCGATAGCCGGTAAACACCTTCGTCGAGCCGTCGTCCATCCGAACCGGAATGCGTACGGTCAGCAGGCGGATCGGCTCCTTTAACAGCTCGATCATGTCATCGCCGTATCCCAACCTGCGCAGCGCCTGTTCGATAACGACCTGTGTCGCGTGCAATACGTCATTCATGTTCATTCATCCCATCTTCCGCCTTTGTTTACCTCTAATATGAGCTCGCGGACGCGTGCCTATTCCCCATCGTATGCCGCGCCTTGCCGCTCAAGACGAAAAAAGAACATCCCGCCGAAATCGGAAGCGGATGCTCTCCATGGAAACGACCTTATTTCATTCAGGACTGAAAATGAATGCATATTTCGCGGACGGCGTTCTCCGGCATGATGATTTTCCCGTATTCTTCGAGGACGGCGAACGTGACGGATGTCGCTTCCCCGTATTCGGCAAGCAAGGCGATGACCGCATTGTACCTGTCTTGCTCGACATCGGATGGTTCGATTGCGAGAATGTATTTGCCTTTATAGGAATATAATTTTCCGGCCTCGGTAAGACCCGAAGACCGCAACTGGCCAGCAGCCGCGATAACATCTTCGAAATCCTTGAAGGCGTACATCATGACGTCGCTTTGCTCCATCGTTACTTCCATATCGTAAATGTCGTCTTCCAGCTCATCCTCGTCCTCGGCCCCGCCTTCGCCCGATTCGTTAACCTTGCCGCGCGTGATGATGATGACCATCCCTTGCGCCGGCATGGCCAGCACTTCGACCGCAAGCGGGCCGCTGGCATCGAAGCCGAGCTCGGTATACGCCTGTTCCATCATCTCCAAAAACAATTCATGCAGCTTCGGAGGTTCGCGCCACATATCATCTTTATGGATCCCCCGTTCAAGCAGGTCGTCGAACGTCAAGAAAATCCGTATCTTGTCCTGACTAAGCCGTTCGATTTTCATGACAGGATCCTCCTCTGCAACGTCTGTCGTAATAGCTTATGAATCATTCCGCCAAAAGTGAATAAAATGGACTCTAAAGGTTGTTCAAAAAGTACGCTTTGGTCCTGAAAACCGAACTTTTTGAACATGCAATTATCGCCATGCCTCTACTTTATCATGTCTGAATGGCGTTTGCACTAATTATGGACGAAAAAAAAGAAGCCGAATCAGCCATTTGCATCCTTGCGGAATGGCTGTTTCGACTTCTGCGCGCAGCGTTCGCTTCAATGGGCGATTGCCGCCGAGTCCGCCTTGATTTTGTCAACCTCCAGCTTTACCGCCGGGTCGCTTTGAATGAAGGATTCAATGCGTTCCCATGCGGCGGCGGAGGTTGCGGCGGTATCGGCTGACTGCTTTGGGGCCGATTTCATCGCTTCGGTCTTCCACTTGGCGCCTCCGGCCATCATCGAGAACGCTTTGCCCGCCGCGGAAGCGCACATATCGCTCATCGCGCTCGAAGCCCAAGCGACCGCTCCAGGTTTCTTGCGGGACACATATAACGTAGCGGCCGCCCCGACTAATCCGCCGAACAATAATCCGCTTAATTTCATAATGGGACACCTCTTTCATTGCTCGTAATTACATGCTTAGTGTGACCGTGTCCCGCAGGCTCCATTCGGCTTAAATATAGGAAACAGGTTCCTTCAGACCGGCTAGAAATATGTTACAATGATGTCGAATAAGCTCGAATGGCAATTCTAAATAGAAGGAGGGAACCATACATTGAAAACAACTAGATCCGGGCTGCTTGTCCTTCTGTTGGCGATTCAACTGTCCGCCTGCTCCGCCGGAATCGAGGCGGTCACCACCAATTCCGAAACTCGTCAACCGACTGCCGCCATTCAGGAGCAAGCGACGATTCCTTCCGGGACTCCATCCGTTACGCCGGCTGCATCGCCTGCCGAAACCCCTATGCCCAGCCCTGAGGAGAACGTCAAGGTTAAACCTGAATATCGGATGAACGCCAAGACGTACCGCTTCGAACCGATAGATCAACAATCCACGGACAAAGTTGTGCTGCTCACGTTCGACGATGGGCCTAATGACGAGAAAATTCTAGCCAGCATGCTCGACACGTTGGACCGCCATGGCGCCAAGGCGATTTTTTTCGTCAACGGATATAGAGTGAAACAAAATCCCGAATTGCTGCAGCTCATTAACGATCGCGGCCAGACGATCGGCAACCATTCTTACGATCATATCGATCTGAAGAATGAGCCGGAAGCGGTCGTCGAAGAGCAGCTATCGTCGGTTCAGAAGGACGTCGAAGCGCTAACCGGCGTCGTGCCCCGCTTCTTCCGGCCGCCGTACGGCTCGGGCAGCGAATTCGTCAGGAAGACGGCACAAAACCACGGCATGTTATACATGACGTGGTCTAACGGATCGCTGGATTGGGATAAATCCGCCAAAGACAAGCCGGA
>JAQSXN010000270.1 GCA_029256665.1 Paenibacillus sp. | reverse complement strand
TCGTAGAATACGCCTGCCGACGAAACAATCAATCGCTGCGTCTGCTCCGCCCGGGAATCGGAAGCAGACGTTTGGAGGGCGGGGCTTTGGAGCGACTTGGCCTGATGCCAGCAAGCGAAGGGAATGGCGCACATCAGAACGGCAGCCGCTACGATTGCCGGGACGGGAATGACCAGCTCCTTCGTCCAGAACGACGGCTTCCTCGCCGCTTGCTTCATCACGGCTGCCTTCATTGCATCGTTAAAGACGACGGCATCGAGCTCATCGCGAAGCTTGTTCCCCAATTCCTTCTCCTGCAATTTCCTCATCCCGCCAACCTCCCTCCTCCAGCTGCAGCCTCAATAGCTTCCTTGCCCGCAGCAATTTACTTTTCACCGTATTTTCCTTCTCGCCCAGAATAACCGCCATATCCCGAATGGGCATATCATGAAAATAATACAAAACGATCGTTTCCCGATAAGGCAAGGGAAGCTTTCCTACCGATTCGCGCAGCTCCAATCGTTCAATCCAGTCGCGTGAACCCGGCGTATTGCCGATATCCTTGGTTTCCCCGCGTACCTGGCGAATCTCTCCGTCTTCGATGGGGCTGCCGATCAGCAGCCTTTTCCAAGCGGATCTGCGCATCCTGCTTCTGCACAGATTCACCGTAATTTGAAGCAGCCAGCTCTTTAACGATCCTTCTCCCCGAAATTGTCCGATTCGCCGATAGGCAAGAAGAAATGTCTCCTGACTCACGTCTTCCGCGAGATGCGAATCCTTAAGCAGGAGGGCGGCCGTCCGCAGCACTTCATTGCCGTAGCGGTCCATCAGCTCGCCTAACGCGGATTCGTCGCTCCTTCGCAACCGATCGATCCAACGTTTCTCTTCGTTCACGCCCTCACCGCCTCTACAGGAATATAGATGCCTCTTCCGACCTTTTCGGTTGCATCTTTCCTGAAAAAAAACAAGAAATAGCCGCCTACCCTAAAGGGGAGGCGGCTATGCCCATTTATTTGACCAACTGTCCGCGCGTTACGCCGAGCTGATTCGTCGCTTTGAGGCTGCGCCACACTTGCGTGCCGCTAATGCGTCCGTCCAACGAATCGCGGTAAAGCGACAGCACCTCGGACACCTTATCGCCGGTCTCCTCCAGGAACTCCACCCGGAAGTGGGCTACGCCAAGCTCCAGGAAGTTGCGGATATACTCGGCGCCGGATTGCTCGATGGCGTTGTACACCGTGTTGCGGCAGCCCTCGTCGACGCGAACGGGATGCGACATGCCGATCCGGTCCTGCAGCGATGCGCGTTGCTCCTCGCAAGGTCTGCCGCAGTTCGTAAAGTCCGTTCCTTCGCTCATGAACGTGCAGTATACGCAGTGCTCCGTATGGAACATCGGCAGATGCTGATGGATGACGACCTCCAGCTTCGACGTATCCGAACGTTCCAGCAGATCGACCATCTGTTGAATGTTCAGATCGTACGACGGTGTGATCAGATCGACGCCCGCTTCCGTGAATAGTTTAACGGCTTTATGATTAGCCACGTTAAGCGAAAAGTCCCCGATCAGCTTAGGGAACGGCGCGTCCGGACTTTCCATCTTCGCCTTCAAATAATAATACAGCGCGCCCGTATTCCGTACGAGCACCGCGTCCGGCTTCAGCTTCAGGATGTTCGCGTGGTAGCCGTTCTCTCCGGGCATATGGATCCGCGGCGTGGCAAGGGCGATCGGAACTCCGCCGCGGCGCGCGGCTTCGACGGCCGCGGGAAATTGCTTAATGAACTCGAAGTCGGCATAGATGTAGGAGACGCGCGATTCGATCGCCGCTTCTACCTGTTCAAGACTGCGGCATAGCGCCGTCAGCTTGGCAGCCGGTCCTCTGCGCGCCGCATCCTGCTTGGAAGCCGCATTGTTGGCGGCATCGGAGAAGGCGTCTACTTCACGCTTCACGTAGATCGGCGGCTTCGGACGTTCGCCCGCCAGCAGCTCCACCGCTTCGCGGCGGATCCGGTTGAGCTCGCGCACCGGTACGATAAGATCGCCCTGAAGGTTCATCTCCAGCTTGTCCAGTTGGAACACCGTCCCGCCGAGCCTGCCCAATTGATCTTCCAGCAGCGCCTCGTCCATGGGACGTTTCTGCGCTTGCTCCAGCAGCAGCTCGGAGACGACTTCGACCGTCGTTCCTTTCTGCACGTCCGTCCACCACGTACGGAGCGGCTCGCCGAGCGCGCCTGTAACGCGAACATGCAAAGGAAAGACGCGATACGGCTTATCCGTCTCGAACGTAGCTCTCAAACGTTTATCAAGCGCCGGATCGTTAGTCTTCCATACGCGGTCGCCGACATGCACCTTCCGGAGATCCACGTCGTTGCGTCCAGGCACTATCTCGATCAACGTGCCTTCTGCCGCTTCGCCTTCCAGCTTAACGCCCTGACGCCTAACGTCGTAGACGCGTCCGCCTTCTTCCTTCTTGGTCGGGTCGCCCGCATCGAATACGATGCCGTCGCCTCGCTTGACCGGCGCATCCAGACGGACCGTGACCGCATCGCGCATGATCCGTTCGACGCGTCCAAGATAAACGCCGCGGCTCTTAGGGAACGTACCCTCAACAAGCTGCTTGTTGTTGGTCCCGTCCAGGAAGCCGTGCGTGAAGCCGCGCGAGAAGCTCTGCTGCAGCTCGCGGACTTCTTCTTTGGACGGCCTCTCCATATTGCCGTCAAAATAATGATCGATGGCCTTCCGATATTTGCTGACCACGTTCGCGACATACTCCGGGCTCTTCAATCGGCCTTCGATCTTAAACGACGTGACGCCAGCCTCGATCAACTCCGGCACGATATCGATAGCCGCCAGATCCTTCGGCGACAGCAAATACGCGATATCCCCCATCGGCTGATGCACGCCGTCCACCATCAGATCGTAAGGCAAGCGGCATGCCTGAGCGCATTCGCCGCGGTTCGCGGAACGTCCGCCCCACATCTCGGACGTCAGGCATTGGCCCGAATAGGATACGCAAAGCGCCCCGTGCACGAATACTTCCATCGGGAGCTTGGCTTGCTCGCCGATCTTCTTGATTTGTTTGAGATTATTTTCACGACCCAGCACGACCCGCTCCAGATCGAACGGCTTCGTGAACTCCACCGCCTCGGGCGAAGTTATCGTCATCTGCGTCGACCCGTGAATCGGGAAGTCCGGCGACAGCTCGCGAATGAGCTTGACGAGACCCAGATCCTGCACGATAACGGCGTCCACGCCTGCATCGATACACATCTCGATCAGCTTCTGGGCATCGCGCAGCTCATCCTCGAACACAAGAATGTTAAACGTCAGGAATCCTTTGACTCCATACGTGTGCAGAAAACTCATGATCTCCGGAAGCTCTTCGCTACGGAAATTGTTGGCCCGCGCCCGGGCATTAAACTTCTCCACTCCAAAAAATACCGCGTCCGCGCCATTGGCCACGGCCGCCCGCATACATTCCCAATCGCCGGCCGGCGCTAGCAATTCTATATCCGATCTTGTTAATTTCGTCGTTATCATGTGTACCAAAATCCTCTCGGCGCCGCCCATGGGCGATTCACGCTGTTCTATTATCCAGTTGGTCCCTTGTATCTGATTCTCTTAGTTTAACAAACGAGGACCGCCGATTCCAGCGTACATTGCTGCCAACTCGACAAGGCTCGTACTACTTTTGTTCAATTATTATGCGATTTTGCCAAAATTACGTTTACATGCATGTCTATCCTGATGGAAAGTGGTATAATAATGGCGGCTGTGAAATCAATCCATGTATTGGATTCGGGAGGTATATATCGTATGAAATTAGGCGTATTTAGCGTATTGTTCGCCCAGAAACCATTCGAAGAAGCACTAGATTACATCGCTTCCAAAGGTCTTGACGCAATCGAGATCGGCACAGGCGGCTACCCTGGCAACGCGCACTGCGACCCGGATACGCTGCTGGCAGACGCTAGCAAACTGAAAGCGTTTAAACAAGCCGTTGAATCGCGCGGTCTCATGATCAGCGCCCTGAGCTGCCATGCCAATCCGCTTCATCCGCAAAAAGCGCTTGCCGCTCCGGACGACGCCGTTATCCGCAAAACGATCGAGTTGGCTAACCGCCTCGAGGTTGAAGTCGTGAACACGTTCTCCGGCTGCCCGGGCGACCATGAAGATGCCAAATATCCGAATTGGCCGGTAGCGCCATGGCCGAACGACTTCCAAGACATCTTGAAATGGCAATGGGAACAGAAGGTTATCCCTTATTGGTCCGAAATCGGCGGCATCGCCGAAAAAGCGGGCGTTAAGATCGGCCTCGAGCTGCATGGCGGCTTCTCCGTTCATAGTCCTGCGACGCTGCTCCGTCTTCGCGAAGCGGCAGGCAACGCGATCGGAGCCAACCTGGACCCAAGCCATATGTGGTGGCAAGGCATCGATCCGGTCCAAGCCGTCCATATTCTCGGCCGCGCCGGCGCCATCCACCACTTCCATGCCAAAGATACGACGATCGACCCGATCAACGTTAACCGCCACGGCGTAACGGACATGCAGTCTTACTCGCTGATGCTGGACCGCGCTTGGCAGTTCCGTACGGTCGGCTTTGGCCACGACCTCAAGGTATGGGCTGACATCATCAGCGCGCTTCGCCTCGTAGGCTACGACTACGTCGTAAGCATCGAGCATGAAGACGGCCTGATGTCCGTTGACGAAGGTTTCACGAAAGCCGTTGCCAACCTGCAGCAAGTACTCATCCGCGAGCCGCTCGGCGAGATGTGGTGGGTGTAAGCGCCCATTCAAGGTGAAACGGCTGTCCGTCCTTTGGCGGCGCAGCGCGTTACATGCCGAGAAATATAAGCAAGGTATAGAGAAAAATCAGTATATGTTCAAAAAAGCTGCCCGCCGGGTCCGTTGCGCGAACCCGGCGGTGCAGCTTTTTTAGATACAAGCATCTATAATAAGAAGCGGCCTGCCGATTCAATCGACAGACCGCTTCTTGCTTTAAAGGCTTCTACGCCAACCAAACTTTAAAAATCATCACATAATCAATAAACAGGAATAAAACAAGCGCCACGGTCGTAAAACCAATCGCAAACAGATTCTTCCTCGGACGAGCCATAATAAGCCGTACAAATCCGATTGCAATGATTACCGTGAAAGCAAGCATGAACCAATCGAAAGGATCGATTGTGCTTGTTTTTGCAGCTTCTTCTGCCAGGAACAACATAAGGGACCTCCTCCAAATCACACGTAACCTAATCTTAGTCTATGTTAGCCTTTAGACGCTTGCGTTGCAAGTCCGAAATCGCATTCGTAACAAGTTTGTCACGATTTGACACGGATTATTCCTTGACGCCGGCGCCTACCTGTTCCGAACTCCGTTTACGCTCTACGGTCCGCTCGCGATCACGTTCCAAGATTGGCTTTAAGTACCGTCCCGTATAAGAGGATTCTACCTTTATGACCTGTTCCGGCGTTCCCGTTGCCACGATCGTACCGCCGCCGTTGCCGCCTTCCGGCCCCAGATCGATCAAATAATCGGCGGTCTTGATGACGTCCAGATTATGTTCGATCACGAGTACCGATTCGCCCGAATCCACTAGTCGATGCAGGACGGTGAGCAATCGGTCGATGTCATGCGCATGCAATCCCGTCGTAGGTTCATCGAGAATGTACAACGTCGTGCCCGTGCTGCGGCGATAAAGCTCCGCGGCCAGCTTAACCCGCTGCGCCTCGCCACCGGACAATGTCGTTGCCGGCTGCCCTAACGTCATATAGCCAAGACCGACGTCGAGCAGCGTCTTCACCTTGCGATGGATGCGCGGCAAGTTCTCGAAGAACGTGCATGCATCCTCGATCGTCATCTCCAGCACTTCGGAAATGTTCTTGCCCTTGTACTTCACTTCCAGCGTCTCGCGGTTGTAACGTTTGCCCTTGCAGATCTCGCACGGCACGTATACATCCGGCAAGAAATGCATCTCGATCTTGATGATGCCGTCGCCGCGGCAGGCTTCGCAACGGCCGCCCTTAACGTTGAAGCTGAAACGGCCTTTCTTGTAGCCTCT
>JAQSXN010000269.1 GCA_029256665.1 Paenibacillus sp. | reverse complement strand
GAGCTCATCAGCTCCGCGCAGAACGATCGAGTGAAGAGCTGGGCATCGTTATTGGACAAAAAAAATCGAGATAAATCCGGCCGTTTCCTGATCGAAGGCGTACATCTCATTCAAGAAGCGTTTCTGTCCGGCGCAACCGTCCGTACAGTCGTCTACGACGAAGAGAGGGGACTGCCGGGCGAGTTGGCGGACATTGCGGAATCCGCGCAAGGATTGGACGCCGACTGGATCAGGGCTTCCCGGGCCGTCATGGCCAAGTGCTCGGAAACGGACAGTCCTCCGCCGGTATTCGCCATCGTCGACAAGCCGCAGCTCCGCACGGAGGACATGTTCCGGCCGGACAGCCTTGTCGTCGCGTTGGACGGGGTACGCGATCCTGGCAACGTCGGCACGATCATCCGCAGCGCGGATGCGGTTGGAGCGAGCGCCGTGCTGCTCGGCCGGGGCTGCGTCGATCCGTATAACCCGAAGTCGGTGCGCTCCACGATGGGCTCGCTATTTCATTTGCCGATCATCGAAGGCGATCTTTTGGAGCTGCTTCCTCGAGCGGCCGAGCACGGTATTAAGCTCGTCGGAACGAGCTTGCAGGCGGAGCAGAGTTGCTATGGCTACGACTGGAAGCAACCGACTTGGCTGCTGATGGGCAACGAGTCGAACGGACTTTCGGCGGAAGTTCGGGCATTGGTCGACGAATCCGTCATCATCCCGATGGCGGGCAAGGCGGAATCGCTCAACGTCGCGATGGCGACGACGGTGCTGTTGTTCGAGGCGGCGAGGCAGCGGGATGATTAACGAATAAACAATTCCCGTCCCAAGTTATTTTTGGAAAGTCCGAATGCAAGTAGATGTCATGCGCCTTTTTTCCTAGCGAATGCTGTCGCATGAGATCGTCCAAACATTCCAAATTTAGGCATTCGCGGCGATTGACGATCTTCCAGGCATAATGGTAGATTCTCATTGAATGGGCGCGGTTATGCTGAATGTCTCGCTTGGTCCGTCATCGAAGGGCGTTCGTTCGACTATGCTTGAATTGTGGGAGGAATGGATGATGGCGGGCTTTACGGAGAAAGGCTTGAAGCTTGAAGCATCGGTCGCGGGGACGATGGCGGCCATGCTGCCGGCGGCAGGTCCCGTCGGGGCGGGGATCGCGACGGCGATCGGAGCGGTCGTGTTCGTGATGGAGGTCGTCAGCTGGCTGGAGGGTGAAGACGATTCGGTCCGGAAGGCACTGGAGAGCATGCAGTCGCGCATCGACGAGATCGTCTATATTCTTAACTTGCTGGATCAAAGGATGGACGAGCTGGTCAATCAAGTCGCGATCGAATCGAATCGGCAGACGAACCGGGATTTGCTAGACTATTTGGATGAAATTCGCAATGCGAGTTCGGCGCTCGCTTCCCCGGCGCTGGATGTTGAAGAGGCTGTTCGCATCGCGAATGCCTCCGGCATTACGCTCGACAAATTTATTCGGCAGGATTACGACATCTGGAGATGGACGGACGTCGTCATCAAGGAGACATACGACCCCGCAACGGGAAAAACACATCCGAACTCGGCGCTCGCTACGGAACAATTCAAGCATTTGCCTACGCTGCCCGTCTATCTGATGGCCGTCCTAACCTGGCTGGCCGCCCGCGAGAGGGCGGCCCGGTTCGGAGCGAAGAGCCGGCTGGACGGCGATGCCGACCGGATCGCCCGCCATCTGGCCGCGGTTACGGTCCGGCAAGAGTTCGACAAGTACGAGAACGGAGAAGCGGGCATCGCGCGGTCGATTCCGGAGCATATCAAGAGCCGGATCCGGGCTGCACCGATCTCCAGCGGCAAATACCCGGTCGGGCGGATCTGCAAGTGGGCGTTCGAGGTCCAGAATTGGATGGACGGCGACATCAAACGCGGGGATCCGTTCGACGTCGTCATGGATAGCGACCATGTGCTTTGCACGCTGGATCCGGCAAGCTTGGGCGCGCCCGCCCTAGAGCTGGATATGGAGACGGCATGCGGCATCGAAATGCTCGAATCGCTGAGGGAAACGCTCGAGCATGTTTCCCGGACGGGAACGCTCAGAAAACCTTTTATCGGGCAATTTTCGAACGAAACGATTTATCCGCCGGCCGTGATGTACGTCGTCACGCAGAACGGCGATCTGGAATGGTATCGCAACGAGCAGGCGAGCCGGCCCGGAGGGTCGAAGGAGTGGAACGGTCCGATCCGGGTCGGCACGGGTTGGGGACATTTCAAGCAGGTTTTCTCCGGCGGGGGAGCCGCGATCTACGCGATCAAACCGGACGGCGGGCTAATGTGGTACGGCCATAACGGCTATTTCGACGGAACCTCCGAATGGCGCGGGGAGCCCCTACAGGTCGGATATGGCTGGCAAGGCTTCAAATCGGTGTTCGCGGGCGGCGAATACATCGTATACGGCATCGAGCAAGACGGGGATCTGATCTGGTATCGCCACGATGGCGCTTCTTACGGAGGAGGCGAGTCGACGTGGGCACCGAGCGCGAAGGTCGGCAGCGGCTGGGAGCGTTATACGAGCGTGTTCTCCGGCGGGGAAGGAATGCTGTATGCCATACGAGAGGATGGAGTGCTGGAGAGGCATCTCCATACGGGGTATCTCAAAGGTACGGCGGAGTGGGGGCCAAAGGAAGAAATCGGCAACGGCTGGAACGGCTTCATGCATGTCGAGGCCGCCGGAGACGGCGTTCTCTACGCCTTCACGCGGGACGGCAGAGTGTTATGGTTCCGATATGGGGAGCGCCGGAAAGAGAAGACTGCCGACGGCACGAAGGACTGGAAGCAGGCGGCGGTGACGGATATCGAATACATCGGACCGCTGCGCAACGGAGGAGTCGTGCTGGAGAAAGCTGTTCCGTCTGCCCTAAAGCCGACTAGGTTGCCGGGCGGGTTCAACCTGAAGCCGATCCAGAATCAAACCTTGGATTGGAAGAAGCTGAAGGAAATCGAGCTGAAGCCGATTCCTCCGATCAAGAATATCCCGACGCTGCCGCCCATGGCATGGGAAGGCCCCGTCGAGGTGATGCGGGGTTTACCGGGCTTCCGCAGCGTGTTCACGCTGAAGGATGCCCCGTACCAAGGGCCGAGATAATCTAGCAAGAACGTTAAAAGCCGAGACGATCTCTTTTGGGATCGTCTCGGCTTTTGCTATGCTCGTAGCCGCTTGGCGTGCGCAGCGATACGATCTATTCGTTGTTGCAGCAAGCTTCGCTATCGTTCAGATGGCCGGAGCGCTCGATTTTGGTCTGCAGGTAAGCCTGGTTATATTCGGACACGTCTCCCCATAGCTGCACACGTCCCTCCACGTTTGCTCCGGCCGTTCGCAGCGCCTCAAGCTTCCTGGGATTGTTGGTGATCAACGTCACCGGCTTGCGGCGAAGCTCCTTCAAAACTTTGATCGCGTCGCCGTAATCGCGCGCGTCGTCCGCAAAGCCGAGCTGCAGATTGGCGTCCACGGTATCGTAGCCGTTCTCCTGAAGGATATAAGCGAGCGCTTTGCTGAACAGCCCGATCCCCCTGCCCTCGTGATTGGCCAAATAAAACAATGCGCCATGGCCGTGTTCGGCGATATGTCGCATGGACTGCTTCAACTGATAGCCGCAATCGCAGCGTTTGCTGCCGAAGATGTCGCCGGTATGGCAGATGGAATGGAAGCGGATCAAGGCCGACTCGGCGGACTCGAAGTCACCGTGGACAAGGACGCTGGACTGCTGGAATTCCGCGAGATTGGCTGCGGACAGCTTCGCGACGATTCGCTCGAAGTCTTCGGTCACTTCTTTGCAGTTGAGCCAGCAATACCATTTGAATTCGAAGGTTTGCCCGTCGAGATTAACCGGAAGTTTGATGGGGCCGACCAGATAGATGGCGCCTCCTTCCGACGGGATCATGCGAATTTTGGCTTGCAGCAGGGAGATGACGTTCGGGTCGAAGCTTTGGACGGCTGGCATGATGATTTCTCCTTTATAGGTAGTATGGCTATACATCTATTGTGCGCCAAAAGATAACAAGTTACAAATGGGGGATAGTAGGGAGGGAACCCCAATGAAATAGCTATTATTGATTGAATAACAAAAAAATAGCTAAAATATTAGCTAAAATAAGACGATTGAGATATAATGAAGTTATGAATAGTAGCTAGAGGGGACTGGTATAATGAAAGTTTCATCCACGGATATGCAGAATAGCTTCGGCAAATATTTGAAATTCGCCGAGGCGGGCGAGGAAATTATCGTCACGAAAAACGGCAACGAGATCGCAAAGCTTGTTCGCTCCGATGAGGCGGATATGCTGAAGGAAAGTACCGCCCGCTACGCTGCAAGGGAGGAATGGGTATCGTACGAGCAGTTTTTGGAGCTGACGGAAGGTTCGGAGCATCGTTATGAGCTAATCGACGGTATCGTATACCATCTTTCGTCTCCTTCGTATAAACACCAATATGTCGTTAGCAAATTGTTGGTTGCCTTTCATCATAAATATGCAGGAAAAGGGTGTACGCCGCTCACCTCTCCTTTCGATATAACGCTTAAGAAAGACGAGACGAATATTTGCGTCGTGCAGCCGGATATCGTGGTGATCTGCGATACGGCCAATCGGAACGATCGTGACCGATATATCGGAGTGCCGGCATTGGTTGTGGAGGTGGTGTCGCCATCCTCCAGAAGCAAGGACTTGATTAAGAAGATGGAGTTGTACAAGTCCACCGGCATCCAGGAATATTGGATTGTGGATCCGGATCATGAACAAATCCATGTTTATCGCTTCGAAGATCTCGAACTGGCGAATGCAAGAACGTTCGACGGACGAGCGGACGATGAGGTTTGTTCGTTCTACGAGACGGAACTTTCCATCGCCATGCGCGATTTATTCGAGACACCGTAAGTGCGTCAGAGTCCTCCGCAACGGAAATAGGCGGGCGCTTCCCTTTCAGGAGTCGGCCGCTCTTTTGTTATGCCTTTGCGTGCTTTATCAGCGCGACCCCTCCGGCCATTCGAGCGCTGGCTGGCAGCCACATTGTTAGTAGTATCTCTGGGAAATCATGTACAATCGAAGACGAAGAGATTCGAAACTCGCAATCTGCAACTCGCAAATCCAAGGCAGAGATCAGGTGATCCTAATGTCCGGAGTCATTACGAAGGCGATTCAAATATTGGACGTGCTGCTGCCCCAAGGCGCTGAGAAAGAGATGAGCGTAACGGAGATTAGTAAGGAGCTGGGCATGCCCGTCCAAAGCGTACACCGTCTGCTGTCCTCGCTTGCGGAGCACGGCTTCGTCAGCCAAAATGTCAAAACCAAGCGGTACAAGCTTGGCTTGTCGATTATGAAATACGGCTTCCTCATGTGGGATAGCCTCATGCTGCGAACCGTCGCGCGTCCGTTTATGGAGGAACTGTCGAGGCGAACCAAGGAGACGGTCTATTTGTCCGTGCGGGAAAATGCCGAGGGCGTATACATCGATTCCGTAGACTCGCCTCAGGTGCTGAAAATATCGGAGCCGATCGGTTTGCGCTTGCCGATGTTTATCGGAGCCTCCAATCGGGTCATACTCGCTTACCTGGCGCCCGCGCTGCGTCAGTCTTTAATGGACGGCTTCGACTGGGAGCGCGTTCCGTCCCTGAAGCCGCTGACGAGGGACATGATCGAACGCGAGCTCGAAGCCATTGTCGAGTGCGGATATGCGGTGACCTCCGGCGAAGCGACGGAAGGCACGACGGGCATCGGCGCTCCTATCTTCTCCTACGATAACATGGTCATCGGTTCGCTTAACGTTGCCGGCCCGTCGATCCGCTTCGATGGCGACCAAATCGAGAAGTACGCGTCGCTGGTCAAGAAGTTCGCCGGACTGATTTCCGAGGAGCTTGGCTTTCGGGGACGGAGCCGGCGGGCGTGAAGTAGACGAGCTGGCGAATGAGGAAATAGCTCCAGAGCGCGACTCCAGGGCATAACTCTAGAGCTTAACTCCCAGAGCTTAGCTTTAGAGCTTAACTTTTGTGTTCCTAACGGACTGTAGAGACTCTATTTCCCTG
>JAQSXN010000268.1 GCA_029256665.1 Paenibacillus sp. | reverse complement strand
ACATCCCCCGACAGTGCTTTTGCGACATCGATAATTTTTGAAGCGGGAATCCTGATTTCGTATAACCGCCATATGACGCGCAAGCTTTGCAGGCTTACTGGACCGTCCACCAGCGGCCTTTTCCCTGTGCGGATGCAATCGAGGAAATGCAGAATTTCATAATGCGTGCTTTTCCCGCCTTGCGGTGCTTCCAACAACAGCTTGGTCCGCGAAGCGGTATCCAAATTCGCCTTCTCCTCCCGGATATTCGTATGCGCGTATAGCTTCCATTCCTTTAAATTCGCTTCCAGCAAGCCTTCCGTGCAATGAACGTGAATGCTGTAACCGAGCCGGGTGCCTCGCGCGCCCCATGTACCGAAATGATAGCCGACCGCGCCGCTTTCGAATTCAATGACAACATCGCTTGTTCCTTCTTTCTCCATCCATGGCGTGCCGAAATTCGTCCCCATGTGCGTTCCCCGCACCGGGCGCCCCAGGAACCAAAGCATCAGATCGATGTAATGGCAGCCATGGCTGAAAAACTGCCCACCCCCGAGAGTTGCGGCGGAATGGGCCCAATGGCCGTCGTGATATTTCGTAAACTGTTCCGTCCATATCGACATATGGAACACATCGCCGTATTGTTTCGAATCTACGAGCTCCTTCAGCTTCACGATAATCGGCCAGAAACGAACCGGGTAAGCTGTCATGAGGATCAACCCGCGCTGATCCGCCGTACGGATCAAATCGAGGCATTGCTCCTCGGTATTGCACATCGGCTTCTCCATAAGCACGTGTTTCCCTGCTTTCAAGCACGCCATGCCCACCTCGTAATGCAAATGGTGCGGAAGTACGATCAATACCGCATCGACATGCACCAGCAATTCACGATAATCGGTAACGGCCGTCGAGATGCCGAGCAGGCTCGCCGCCGACTGCGCGCGTTCCAGCTCGATGTCGCATACCGCCGTCACCTCCGTATGATCGCCAAGCTCCTTGTAGCCGCTAAAATGTGCTGCCGCCATACCACCGCAGCCGATGATGCCCATGCGAATTTTGGTCATGGTTCTCTCCCTCTTCCTTGCGTGTTTTCGTTACAATTCGACCCATTTGCCTGCTTCCAGCGCGCGATCGGCGGCGAAGCCGATCCTATGCCCATAGATCGAGTCCGCCAAAACCGTCGTCGACAGGGACGGCGTTTGCCCCCGAAGCACTTGCAGGAAATCTTCCACCAGCCGGTAATCGCCCCCGCCGTGCATGTCGCCGGATACATTCAATTCGACCCGCTCCTCCGAATAGCCGGAACGCGAGCGAAGGTCCGGATGCCGAACGACGAAGAAGCCGTCTTCAAGCACCCCTTCGATTTCGCCTCTTGTCCCGATGAGCCGGATTGAGCGGCATGGCTTCGATGTGTTGCCCGCCATATTGAACGTTGCCGTCGATCCGTCCGCAAATTCGACGAGCACGGACTGATGATCGACGACCGTATTGTCGCAGCGCCAGACGCAGCGCCCGAACGGATTGTCCGTACGAAGCGACTCCGTCTTCTGTCCGATTGTCGGGGTCAGGCTCAGCGACTCGATGCCGTGCCACACGTAAGGTCCCCAAAGTCCATGCTCGATGTAATGCTTTCGCGCAGAATACAGGCAAGACTCTTCAATCGGGCAATCGACGAGGCAGCGACTGCCTGCGCCTTTCGGCGCATTCTCCTCGCGGAAAAACATGCGGCCTCCGAAACTTGAGACCCGTACGGGCGCAATGCCGCTTTTCATCCAAGCGAGCAGGTCCATATCGTGGCAGCATTTTTGCAGGAGCATGGTCGACCCGCCATTGTCCTTGCGATTCCACTTGCCGCGGACAAATACGGAGGCGATATGGTGGTAGCTGACATGCTCGGCAAGCTGCAAATTGAGAATGTCGCCGATCTCGCCGGCGGCTACTCTGCGTCGAATTTCCGCATAGAAAGGGGCATACCGCAAAACGTGGCAGATCATCACAGTGGCGCGGTGCGTCGTCGAAGCCTCAAGCAGTTGCAACACTTCCGCTTCCGTCGTACCGATCGGCTTCTCCAGCAGCACATGATACCCCGTCTGCAGCAGCGGAATGGTCGTCGCGACGTGCAGATGGTCCATCGTCCCGTTAATCGCCGCATCGGCAATCCGTTCTCCGCCGCCGATCAGCGCCTCCACCGTGGGGTAGCACCGCTCCGGCGGAATGCCGTATCGTGCCGCGGCCTCCTTGAGCCGTACTTCATCGGGGTCGACGACTCCGACGATGCACAGCGCTTCGGGGGCGATGTTCGCATAGGAGGCGTAAAGCATGCTTCGGTGCCCGGCGCCGACGATGACGGCGGTAATGGGCGAAGACAAATGTTCGGAGCGCGTATTGGCTTGCAAATCGTGCAGCAAGATAGGAACCTCCAACCGGTAGGATTTTTAGGCAATCGAGCGGTCAGCCTTTTACGCTGCCAAGCACGATGCCTTTAATGAAAAAGCGTTGCAAAAACGGATAAACGAGAATGATCGGCAGAGCCGCAAGAAAAATTTGCGCGGCCTTGACCGTCGGTCCGGACAGCTTCTGCATCATTTCGATCTCGGCGTCCGATAGCGCGCCAAGATCGTTCTGAATGATAATGGTCTGCAAATAGCTTTGCAGCGGGTAATTCTTCGGATCGTTCATATAAATTAACCCGTCGAACCACGTATTCCAGTGGCCGACCATCGTAAACAGCAGGATGGTAGCCAGCACCGGCTTGGAAAGCGGGATATACACGCTCCACAGCGTCCGCAGATGCCCGGCGCCGTCTATATAAGCGGCATCCTCCAGCTCCTTCGGCAAGCCGCGGAAAAAGTTGAGCAGCAGAATCACGCTGAACACGGGAACCGCATTCGGCAAGACTAGCGCCCAAATCGTATCCATCAGCCCGGTCTTCTTAACGGTCAAGTAGGTCGGGATCAATCCGCCGCCGAACAAGGCCGTGACAAAGAAGAACCACACATACGCCGTACGGAACCGGAAGGCGGACGCCTCCTTCGCCAGCGGAAACGCGATCAATACGGCAAGCGACATGTTGATCGACGTGCCCAAGATCAGACGCTTCACAGAAACGAGAAACGAATCGAGAAACGCCCGCTTTTGCATTACGAAGTCATAGGCCTTGGTCGTAAACTCGACGGGCCACAGCGTCACCCTGCCCGCCCCCACAGCCGTGCTGGAGCTGAAGGAAACGGCCAGCACGTGAATCAGAGGAGCCAGACACAAAAAAGCGAGCAGCGCCATAAAGAAGTAATTGAACACGACAAACAAACGTCTGCCTAAGGTTGGCGTATCCACCACGCGAACATCTCTCCCTTGGTTCTTAAGACATGGTAGCGCAACCATGCGCTAAAAAATGCGATAATTGGCGAATCGATAAGCCAGCATATAAGAGACCGCGATCAAGATCAGCGATACGAGCGCCTTCATCAGGCCGATTGCCGTAGCGAAGCTGTATTGCGCGTTGATCAGACCCATCCGGTATACCATCGTGTCGATAATGTCGCCGCTTTCATACACGATCGGGCTGTATAAATTGAATACTTGCTCGAATCCGGCGTTTAATATTTGACCCAGGCTGAGCGTCATCAACAGCACGACGATCGGGCGGATGCCCGGCAGCGTCACATGCCATGTCCGGCGCCAGTGCCCTGCGCCATCTATGACCGCGGACTCGTAAAGCGAAGGATCGATGCTGGAGATAGCCGCCAAATAGACGATCGTGCTGAAGCCGAATTCCTTCCACTCGTTGGAAATGACCAAAGTAAACGGAAACCATCGGTTATCCCCGAGGAAAAAGATCGGTTCCAGTCCGATAAACTTCAATGCCTGATTAACCAGTCCGGATGAAGGAGACAGCACGTCGATCAGAATACCTGCCAAAATCGTCCATGACAAAAAATGCGGCAAATAAATCAGAGTCTGCACCGTTCGCTTGAACGCCGTTCTCCCGATCTCGTTCAGTAGCAGCGCGATGCCGATCGGGACGACGAGGCCGGCAACGATCTTCATCACGGCGATCGTCAAGGTGTTCGCTACCACCTTCAACGTATCGGGCAATTGCAGCACAAATATAAAATTATCGAGGCCTACCCACGAAGAACCGGTAATGCCCCGGATCGGAACAAATTTCTGAAAAGCGATCGCCACGCCTACCATCGGAATGTAGTGGTAAATAAAGATCAGCGCGGCTCCGGGCAAGATCATCAAATGGAGCGGCAACTCCCTGCCGAAACGTTTAGTTTTCACCCATGTTGTCCTCCTTGCAGCACGCGGAAGGAGGAGCAAAGCAACCGCAGTTGCCTCGCCCCCGGCGCTCCGCGTTTTTTTTTGCTTCAAACGTGGCGCGTCTCACTTTTGCTTTGCGTACCAGTCGTTGACTTCTTTCGTAATTTGATCGCCGCCGAGCTTCTTCCAATCGTCGACGAACTTGTCAAACTCCGAGATCGGCGCGTTGCCGGTAATGATTTTCATGAACGTCTCGCTTTTGATTTTGTCCAAATTCGCGCCTTTATCGGCCATCGTCTGGGTAGGCATTCCATAGAACTGATTGACGACAAAGCGGTTATCCTTGATTACCTTGTCGATGATCGCCGCCGAGCCGTCCGGCCCGTTCTGGGCGTATTCGCCCCACAGCTTTTTGTCGCCGTTCTTGTACTGCATGATACGGTCATACACATTGCGCCGGTCCGGCGCGAGCTGGTCGGCGGATTTTTCGCCCTTAAGCACGGCGTTCGCCTGCCGGTAGTTCTCGATGTTGTTGTCGGACAAGTAGATGCGGACTGGCGCCATCGACCAGGTCGCCGACTTGTCTTCCTTGCTCGGGTTGACGAACTTATAGAACACGTCCTCCGACGTATTGTAATAGAACGTATTCAGCCAAAATTCGAGTATCTTGAAGAGCGCTTCAGGATGCTTCGTTCCTTTCTTCACCACCCAGTAATATTTGTAAATATTGAGCGGCAGCGTGTGCGATGCAGGTTTGCCGTCCACGGTAGGAATCGGGTAGGCCTGCCACTCTTGATTCGGCGTCAGCGTCGCAAGCGGCGAATTGGCCGAGCCGCGGCCGCCGATCATCATCCCGATTTTGCCTGCGCCGACGCTCTCGTTTACTTTGCTCGCGGGCTTAACCGGAAACTCCGGATCGACCTGCCCCGCCTTGAACATGGTTTGCAAGGCGGCAAGCGCATTTTTCATCTCCGGCTGCACGCTGCTGTACACGAGCTTGCCGCTGCTATCCTTCATCCAGATGTCCCAGTAAGCATGATACCCGTTGGTGATGCCGGCGATGGCGCTAAGCTCCTTATCCATCGCCAGGCCGAACGTATCCTTCTGGCCGTTGCCGTCCGGATCCTGATTCGTGAAGGCGTCCGCGATGCGCAGCAAATCGTCCATCGTCTTCGGGGCGGGCAGCTTCAGCTTTTCCATCCAATCTTTGCGTATCCATAGAATCGGTGCCGCTTCCTTGGCCGTTCCCGTATAGGGGATGGCCATCAGCTTGCCGTTCATCATAGCCGACTTGGTTACCTCGGGACTGGCGTCGGCTACGACCTTCTTCACGACGTTCGGCGCCGTATTCGCGTACACCTGCGTCAGATCCTCAAGCATGCCCGCATCGTACAACTGCTTGAACTGCTGCGGCGTCGCCGGGAAGAAGTCGGGAAGATCTCCGGACGAGATCATCAGATTCGTCTTCTTCTCGTATTCCGTTTCCGGCACGGCCCATAGCGTTTTCACCTTGATGCCGAATGTTTGTTCGATATAGCGCGACCACGGATTATTGTTGATATCGTCGCCGTTAAAATATTTGACCGACGGCAAGCTGAATTGGACTGTGCTGAGCTCGATCGGCGGATCGAACTTGGCCGGCAGTCCTGCCACCGAAGGCTTTGCGGAAGCTGCCGCCGTTGCCTGCGCTCCCGGCGCGTCCGTACCGCTCATGCTGCAGCCCGTCGCAATCAGCGCTGTCAGCAGTGTCAGGCTGACAGCGATTGCAAATGTTCGTTTCATGGTAGTCTCCCCCTTATGTATCATCACGCCCTCGCGCTAAACGAC
>JAQSXN010000267.1 GCA_029256665.1 Paenibacillus sp. | reverse complement strand
CGGCGGCGATGGCGGAGCGGAAGTCCATATCACGATACCGTTGGACGACGATAGGGGGACTGCAGATGTATAATTTATTGATCGTCGACGACGAGGACATCGCGATAAGGGGCATTCGGCAAGGCATTGACTGGTCGGGCACGGATATCGCGGAGATTCATACGGCCTACGACGCGGAGGAGGCGAAGGAGCTGATGCAGCTCCACTCTATCGATATCCTGCTGTCGGACATCGACATGCCGGGCGATAACGGCATTCAGTTGCTTCGTTGGGTTAAGGAGCATAAAGCGGATACGGTGACTGTATTCCTGACCGGCCATGCCGACTTTGCCTATGCGCAGCAGGCCGTGCAACTCGACTGCTTCGATTATTTGCTTAAGCCTGTCGATCACGCGCAGTTAAAGGCATGTATCGCCGGGGCAGCGCGAAAGGTGAAGGAGCAACGGCAGTTGGACGAAATCAAGGATACGTACTCGCTCGTATCGGAGCAGTGGCGTAGGCAACGGCCTGCATTGGTAGAGCGATTGTGGCAGGACTATCTGCACTTTCGGATTTCGGCGAATCCGAGTCTGCTGGATCCGGCCCTTGCCACTTACGAGATTCCGTTGCACTCGGCCAGCCAAATCCGGATCATCGTGCTCAGCATCGAGCAGTGGCGCGAGGAGTGGTCGGCGCGAGACGAAGAAATAATGACGTATGCGGTCAAAAAGGCTGCGGGAGAAGTGTTGTTGGAGGAGCGTTCCGGCACGGTCGTGCAAGAGCCGAACGGCATGTTGTACGTGATCGCTTACAATCCCGAGCCGGAGGATGAAGCGGTATTGGAGGCGCGTTGTCGCCATCTCATCGAGCAATGCCGGGAATTGCTGCATTGCCAGCTATCCTGTTATGCGGGGAATCCGGTCTCCGTGCAGGGCGCAAGGATGGAGTTGCAACGTCTGCTGGAGCAGGAAAAACATAACGTCAGCGAAGGAGGCTCCGTATGGCTTCAAGCGAATTCGCCGAACGCCAAAAGCATGGAAGGGAGCGGTCCCCTCGAGTTCCCGTTTACGGATTGGAGCTCGCTTATGGCATTAGGCAAACAGACGGAGCTAGCCTACCGGATTGACGAGTGTTTCGATCGGCTGATTGAACGGAAAGCCGATTATACGGTACTAGCGTCGTTTTATTACGGCTTCATGAACATGTTGTTCGGCTGGCTGAACGAAAGGGCGCTGCAGATGTCCGACGTGTTCCCGGGGAACGAGTGGGAGGAAGGGGCGCCGGCGCTCAAGTCGATCTCGAAGCTGCAGGCATGGACGCACCGGATTAGCGCGATGTCGACGGCTTTTTCGTCTGAACGGGGCAAGGCGGTGTCGAACGCGGTGGAGAAGGTGCAGCAGTATATGAAGCAGCATTTGCATGAAGACTTCAGCAGGGAGAAAGCGGCGGAACATGTTTATTTGAACCCTGCCTATCTCTCCAGGCTGTTCCGCAAGGAAACGGGATTGACCCTGACGGATTATCTTCTGGAGCTTAGAATGTCTAAAGCCAAGAACGAGCTCGCGAATACGAATTACCGGATCAGCGATATTGCCGCTTCCGTGGGTTACACGAACTTCTCGCATTTCTCGCAAGCGTACAAACGAGCGACGGGTTTAACGCCGCAAGAATATCGCAAAACATATCAGAAGGTTTAAGCGAAAACAAAAGCAGCGCCAATCCAAAAGAAGTCACGACGCCGACAATGCGGTCATTACGCCGACAGATGCCGGCGTTTTTTTTGTTTACACTTGGATTAACAAGAGAGAGGAGGAGAGGCGATGGCGAATCTACGCAAATATTGGATGTTCTACCTGATGATGCTGCCTGCAATCGCCATCTTGATCGTCAACAATTACATTCCCATGTTCGGGATATTGATCGCGTTCAAGAACATCAACTACACGGACGGCATCCTGGGAAGTCCATGGACGGGATTACGGAACTTCGAATATTTGTTCAAAACCAAGGATGCCTGGATCATTACGCGGAACACGCTGCTTTATAACGGGAGTTTCATCGCGCTTAATCTCGTCGTGCCGCTGGCGTTCGCGATTATGCTCAACGAGATGAGAAACCGCTTTCTGGCGAAGCTGCATCAGACGGTCATGTTTCTGCCGTACTTCCTATCCATGGTCGTCGTCAGCTATCTCGCGTTCGCCTTCATGAGCGACGAGCACGGATATCTCAATACGACGGTTCTTCCGATGCTGGGGCTGGACGAGGTCAAGTGGTATTTCACCAAAGAAGTGTGGCCGTATGTCCTGCCGCTCGTGAACACGTGGAAGTGGGTCGGGTATTACACCGTCATCTATATGGCGGCCATTATCGGCATCGACGAGGAATATTACGAAGCGGCCACGATCGACGGAGCGAGCAAGTGGAAGCAAATGACGCGGATTACCATACCGCTCATCATGCCGGTTATCGTCATTATGACGCTTCTCCAAATCGGAAGGATATTCAATGCCGACTTCGGACTATTCTTCCAAGTGCCGCGCGAGTCCGGCGTGTTGTTCCCGGTGACCAACGTCATCGACACGTACGTATACCGCACCTTCCTGACGGTGGGCGATATCGGCTTGTCGTCGGCTGCAGGGCTTCTGCAATCCGTCGTCGGATTTACGCTTGTATTTCTGTCCAATTGGGTCGTCAGGCGAATCAATAAAGATAACGCGTTATTTTAGGAGGCGGAGAGCATGGAAGCACCCGTAATGGAGAAAGCGCCTAGCGCCTCCAACCCGCGGAACCGATTGTCGCTGCCGGCTTCGGCGGGCATACACGTCTTTTTTATCCTCTATTCGCTGCTCTGCATCATCCCGGTCATTCTGATCATCATGGTGTCCATCAGCGACGAATCGACGGTCGTGCGGGAAGGGTATCAATTTTTCCCGTCAAAGCTTGATCTTGGCGCCTACGAGTTCTTGTTCGCGGACGCGACGCAGATTATCCGCTCGTACGGCATCTCCATCTTCGTGACGGTCGTAGGGACGCTGTCGAGCTTGATCATCATGGCGTTGTACGCGTATCCCATCTCCAGAAGCGACTTCCCGCACGCGAAACACTTTACGTTCCTTGTCTTCTTCACGATGCTGTTCGGCGGCGGACTTGTGCCTTGGTACTTGGTCTACGTGCAGATGCTGGAGCTGAAGGACAATATCTGGGCGCTTATTATGCCGCTCGTCATCTCGGCGTTTTTTGTCCTCATCATGCGGACGTTTTTTATGACGACCATTCCGACGGCGGTACTGGAGTCTGCCAAAATCGACGGAGCGGGCGAGCTCACCATCTTCCTCCGGATCGTGCTTCCGCTATCGCTGCCCGTGCTCGCGACAGTCGCGCTGTTCCAGACCTTGACGTATTGGAACGACTGGTTCCTCAGCCTCGTGTTCATCACGAAGGACGCCAACATAACCGTGCAATATCTCATGTACAAGACGATGCTCAACATCCAGTTCCTCGCGAACAACAGCACGGCTGCCGCGGCAATTCAAGCGGCGGGGGGAACGTTCCGCTTCCCGAGCGAGACGGTGCGGATGGCGATGGTTATCGTCGGGATCGGGCCGATTATCTTCGCTTATCCGTTCTTCCAGAAGTACTTTGTGAAAGGGCTGACGGTTGGGGCGGTCAAAGGGTAGCGCGCTGCGCCGCCATAGGAAGGCGACAGCCGTTTCACCTTAGTCCGTTATTCGGCTGGAACTGGCGACAGCTAGTTAAGCATAGATTCATTATTCCGATCGGGAGGTCATCGCGATGACAAAGAAGAACAAAAGAAAATGGGTAACGCTGCTCTTGTTCACCATGATAACGGCCATGATGGTATCCGCTTGCTCGAGCAACAACGGCAAAGGCTCGGACGCGGAAGCGACGAAGCAGCCGGAGAAGACGGCGGCGACCGGCGGAGACGCTACCGATGCGCCGGATGAGCTCAAGCCTCATAAGCTGACGCTGGTCTATCCGGGAACTCCGCAGAAGGACGAAGCGGTCGTCGAGGAAGCGCTCAATAAGCTGCTGACCGCGAAAATCAACGCGACGATCGATCTGATGCCGATCGACTGGGGCGCTTGGGACGATAAAATCAATCTGATGATCGCGGGCCGCGACGTCATCGACATCTATTTCACGGCGCAATGGAACGGCCACGCGAACAACGTCTCCAAGGGCGCCTTCATCCCGCTTAACGACCTGATCGATCAATACGGCCAAGGCATCAAGGAATCGCTGGATCCGGCCTTCCTGGAGGGCGCCAAAATCAATGGCAAAAACTACGGCGTGCCGACCAACAAAGAGCTTGCTTCCGCAGGCGGCATCGTCTACCGCAAGGACGTGACGGATGAGCTCGGCATCGACATGAGCCAAGTCAAGGAACCAAAGGATCTGGACGCGGTATACGCGATCGTGAAGGAAAAAAGGCCGGATTTGGTGCCGTTGTATACAACGGGAGCGGTCTTCAACGCGCATTACTTCGGCAACTACGATTTCTTGGGCGACTCGACCATTCCGGGCGCGCTGCTTAAAGACGAAAACGGAACAACGGTGGCGCCCGTCGAAGATTCGGAAAGGTATCAAGAATATCTGAAGCTGGCAAGGGACTTCTATGTAAAAGGATATATCAACAGCGACGCCGCGACGACGCAGGTCGCGTCAGCCGACGCATGGAACGCGGGCAAGGTATTCTCGACCATCGAACCGATGAAACCCGGCAAAGACGCGGAGATCGCCAGCGCCGCGGGCATCCCGGGCAAAACGGCGCAAATCATCATGACGTCGAAAACGGTCGCAACGTCCGAGACGGCGGGCTCCATGCTAGGGATCTCCTCCACCTCCGAGAATCCGGAGCGGGCCATGATGTTCATCAACCTGCTGCATACGGACAAAGAAATCAACAACCTGCTGAACTTCGGCATCGATGGCGTACATTACACGCGAAGCGGCGAGATCATAACGCCGACCGACAAAACGGCCGATTATTCCCCGGGCTCGGCCTGGATGTTCGGCAGCCAGTTCCTCAACTACGTGTGGAATACGGAAGCTCCGGACAAGTGGGAGCAATTCAAAGCCTTTAACGAGAACGCCATCTCCTCGCCGGCGCTGGGCTTCGTCTTCGACAGCGAGCCGGTCAAAGCCGAGGTCGGCGCGCTAGCGAACGTGATCCGTCAATTCCAGAAGGCGGTCGAAACAGGCTCCGTCGAGACGGAAGCCGGTCTGAAGGATTACCGCCAAGCGCTGAAGGACGCCGGCATCGACAAAGTCATCGCCGAGAAGCAGAAGCAATTCGACGCGTTCCTCGCGAGCAAGTAGCGAGTTGATCGTGTGCAACGAAAAACCTCGATTGTGCGTAAATGCGCAGTCGAGGTTTTTTTGTGTGCGCATGGCAGCGCACCGACTACGGAGCGAAAGTCTCCAGCATTCCGTGAGGTGGCGGAAGTACATAGCTAAAGTATAGTGCATACAAAAAACTCTTGAATATATCCCAGTATGCATAATGGAAGAAAATGAAAAAAACCACATGGGAAGGAGGAAGCGATATTGGATGGTGAGAGGAAACCCTTGTCCCATCTGACTCGGCGAGTGCCGAGAGGCTATTTTTCATTGAAATCCATTGCAGTTTCAGTTAAGATTAACTTACTAAGAAAATATTGTAAGACCGCATTCAGATAAAAATGAAAGCGCTTAACTTTGACTACATGGCAACAAACGACTACTTTATATCCGAAGGGTGGTTTCGTATTCATGTGGCTTGCAGGGCTGAAACCCAGAAAATATCTTAGCCATATATTTATTTCGATTGCTTTATCGTCCATTTTGGCGGTCGTTATTTTTTCGTTGATAATTTACTTTAATGCTACTCGCATTTTTCAGGAAAAGGAATACAGCTCCAGCGCCAAATCGCTTGCCCAGGTGAAGTACAATTTAAATCAGATGGATAGCTCGATCAAAAGTTTAAGCAATTACCTGTTCTTAAACAATGAGATAAGAGCGATTATGTACAGCAAGGAACCATTTGGCGATATGGTGGAATTAATTCTAAATGTTAATCGGCTGACAGGAGTGATTTTAT
>JAQSXN010000266.1 GCA_029256665.1 Paenibacillus sp. | reverse complement strand
CCAACGACTTCATCTCCTTGCAGCGCAACATAAACATGAATGCCGGGATCTTGAAGCGGCTCTGCCCACAGTTCGTACGCCAGCACCTCCTCCGGCGGGAAAATCATGCCAAGAAGGTCGTGCAGCTGCCGGAAATAAGGGTCATCGATCGATTGAATACGATAATAAGTCAACATGTCTGTATATGCCTCCTGCTCGAATAGGAATGAAAAAGAAATCTAAAGATCGGGTTTATGTCAAGTCTTAAACGGATTACGCCATTCCATGAGCACGGCATGGTTTTTGGATTGCTCATCCTCCAAATAATCGGAGGCAATGCCGACCGGCATCCGACCGCAGCGCAGCAGGAACGAGATGACAGGATCGTTCCATTCGCCCGACAATACCTTCGCGACATATTGTTCCGGCGTCGCTTCGCCCGCGCGCGCCCCGTATCCGGGCATCCGCCCCCCGCCGAGCAGCCTCTCGAGCCCCAAATGCACAACCGTCTCATATAAGGACGACATCATCCATTTGCCAAGGCCCGCCGAACGAAAATCCGGCGCCACCGCAATATCGACGACGTATAACGTGTCGCCCTGCGGGTTGTGACCGCGTATGTATCCGTCGTCCGTCACGGCCGCCCAGCTATGATCATGTCCGTACTCCGCCATGTCCACGATGAGGCTCGTTATGGAACCGACGATGACTCCGTTCACTTCGGCGCAAAGCGCGCCTTGAGGGAATAATGCGACGTGAGAGGCAAGCTGCTCTTCGCTCCATAACAGGTCCTCCGGAAAAGGAGGCGGGAAGCAAGCCTTTTGCACATCGATCAACCCCTTGAAGTCGTTGCTGCCGTAGTTTCGAATGGTCGCCGGCACGAGGCCTTCTCCCGAACGTAAATACAGCTCCTTCCTCATCGCGGACTCCAATCGGTGTATAGATCCGTTCTGCGATCTCGCCACGTCATGACGGAGCCGTCTTTGCGCACTTGCTCCAGCAAGTCGAGATCCAGATCGCCGACGACGAGCATATCGTCGTTAATGACGCCTTCGGCTATAATGCCCGCCGGCGGGAACGGGATATCGTTAGGCGCGAGTATGGCGGCCTGCCCATAGTTCGCGCGCATGAAATCCACCTTGCGGAGCGAGCCTACCGTGCCGGTCGTAACGACGTAGATTTGATTCTCGATTGTTCGGGCATGGCAGCAATACCGAACCCGGTGGAAGCCATGCCGGTCGTCCGTGCACGACGGGCAGAAGATGACGTCCGCCCCTTTGGCCCGCGCCATACGCACGATCTCCGGGAATTCGATGTCGTAGCAGGTCAACATCGCGATCGTTCCGAACGGCGTCCGGAACACCTCGACGCCATCGCCCTTCGACATCTCCCACTCCGTCACTTCGGTCGGAGTCAAATGAATTTTGTCCTGGGTATCGATCCGCCCGTCCGGATGGAACAGGAACGCGCGGTTGCGGCGTTTGCCTCCCTCCACCTCGACGACATGCGTGCCTCCGACGATATGCATATCGTATTCGCGCGCCAAAGCCGCGAACAGCTCCGTGTAGGCTTCCGTGAAGCTTGGGAGCCGATCGATCGTCAGCGCGTTTCCTTGCCCGTCTCCAATGGACAGCAGCTGCGTCGTCATAAATTCAGGGAATAACAGAAATTGAACGCCATACTCCGACGCGTTGCGGACGTAATGCGTCACTTGATCCCGAAAGGAATCAAAGCCGGAAATGTCGGATAATCGGTATTGTACGGCAGCCGTACGGAATTTCATGGAGCACCTCCATTTACGTTATTTGCGTTGTTTAAATTGCAGCGTGATCGTGGTGCCAAGATTAGGCAAACTAAATACGTCGATCTTGCCCTCGTGCAGATCGACGATCCGCTTCGCGATGGACAGTCCCAAGCCGACGCCGCCCGTCGTGCGGCTCCTTGCGCCGTCGACGCGGTAGAATCTCTCGAACAAATGCGGAATCTCCTTCTCCGGAATGCCCATGCCTTTGTCTTTCACTTCGATTTTAACGATGTTTTTGGACTGGGATACGGAGACGTCGATCGGTTCCTTCGAATATTTGATCGCGTTGTCCAGCAGAATCACGAGCAGTTGGCGAATTTTGTCCTTATCGCCCGACATGCGAATAACTCGCGTAAGAGTCTTGATCCGGATTTGCCGCTGGAACGTCGTCTGCAGCATCGTCGAAAGTTCTTCGACCACATGGACCACGTCGAACATCTCCTGCTTGAGCCAATCCTCCTGCTCCGCCTCCGCGAGCATCAACATGGATTTGGTCAAATTCTGCAGCCTGGTCGCTTCCTTCGCGATCGCTTCTACCGCCTCGTCGCGCACGCTAACGTCGTCGCGGCCCCATCGCTTAAGCAAGCCCGCATAGCTGCTGATAACCGTAAGAGGGGTCTTGAGCTCATGCGAGGCATCGGCCACGAATTGCTTCTGCCGCTCGAAGGTCCGATCCAGCCGCTCGATCATCTGATTGAAGGCGCGCACAAGCTGCTGCAGCTCGGCGGACTCTTCCCGGCCGCTCACTTCGATCTGGCGCAGCTTGCCGCTTCGGTCGATCTCGCGCATCGTATTGACCATCTGCTGGATTGGGGCCGTTAGACGCGAAGTAAACCAATAGGTACCGAAAATCGCGAATAGAATCGCGCCTCCGCTCGTTACGCTAAGCGCCGCGACCAACACCTGCAGATAATTGTCCAGCTCGTCCAGTATCCGATTGATCTCCAGCATCGCGATCACATCGCCGTCCGAGTACAGAGGCACGCGCATAAAGATGATGCGCTCGCCGCTTTTCGTTAACATATCCGTATGATGATACGCCTCGAACTGGGCAGGCAGCTCCAGCAATATCGCATTTGTGCCCGTAATGTTAAGGACGCGGTTATTGGGCCCGATGATGCGAATCATTTCGTTCGCGTTATGATATTCCTTTAATAAATCCGGCGAAGAAAGTCCGCGGCCGCTCTGGATCCGGGGATTCTCCAGCATGAGATTGAGCTTGGTCGTAATGACCTCCTCTTCGCTCTCCGTCGTAATCTTGATGACGTAGAAATAAACGAAGATATTAAAAAATATTAAAATGAGGATAAGCCAAAAAATCGTGAAAAGCGTAAATCGTTTACGCAGCGTCATGCATCCGGCTCCTTAATCATATAACCGACGCCGCGGACGGTATGAATCAGCTTATGGCGGTATCCTTTGTCCAGCTTCTGGCGCAAATATCGGATATAAACGTCGACGAGATTCGTCTCGCCGATAAAGTCGTATCCCCAAACCTCCGAGAGAATATCCTCGCGCGATTTCTCTTCGTTGCGGTTCTCCACCAAATAAACGAGCAATTCGAACTCCCGCGGCGTCAGCTCGATTAGGATGTCTTTGCGATATACCTTCCTCGAACGCAGCTCGATCGACAGATCGCCTAACTTGATCACGTCGGAGCCTTCCGACTCCTTCGGATATTGCTGGAAAATACGCAGAATGTTGCGCACTCTCGCCAATAGCTCCTCCATGGCAAACGGTTTTGTTATATAATCATTGGCACCGTGCTCGAAGCCGCTAACTTTGTCCGGAACTGTATCCCTTGCCGTCAGCAATATGATCGGAACGGGATTGCCGGCTTGACGGATCAGGCGAAGCACCTCGATGCCGCTCATCTCCGGCAGCATGACGTCCAGAAGGATTAACTGCCATTCACCCGTGGAAGCCATCTCATAGCCTGTCCGGCCATCCGCCGCCACTCCGACGGAGTATCCCTCATGCTCCAATTCCAACTGCAAGATGCGGGCGATCCCCGCTTCGTCTTCCACGACTAATACTCGATCATTCATAACTACGACGCCCTTCCTTCTAAAAGGTCGTTCAAAAAGGCTCATGAACTGAAATTCGAACTTTTTGAACACGAACTTCTAGCAAAAATAATACTTTTATCATAAAGAAGGCGCCATTAGATTGCAAGCGGGCATATCGCCGCTATCCTCTGCCCGACTTGGATTCGTCGTCGATTGCGTCGATTAGCGGCCGCAACGAACGAGCAAGCTTCTGATCTAGCTGCGCGTAATCGGTAGGCCATTTCCCGCTCCAAATGATGCTCCATAGCTTCTCCTGCGGCAATAAAGGAACGATCGCTCGCGGCCAATCCGGAAGCATGGACAACCAAGCCCGATCCCCGCCGAACTTCGAATGTTTATTCGCGATCCAGTGCCATTGCTGCTTCGGCAAGACGTTATTGGATTGCAGCTTCTTGAGCTGCTCCAATCTGGCGGGCTGCCATTTGTACGCGTTAGGATCGGCAACGATGACCACATGATCCGATCGGCGAATCAAGTAACTGGCATCCTCGTTATTCCAGCTTCCCGACAAGTCCGCCAGTTGTATCTCATTGCCGCACTCGATGAAAGCTTGTTCAAGCTCATCCGCCTCTGTTCGAAGCGACAAGGGTATTAGCGGCGGCTTTGCCGGAAGCCACTTGACGGGCATTGATCTCCTGCTTCCCCCGCTACGTTCTTTGCGCAATGCTTCATTTATCCCGTATTGCCAATAATCCGCGGACTCGGATTGATACGATTGGGGCAGCAGTTCCAGCCACTCCGGATGCTCTCCCGCATATTCCGCAGCCGTGACCGAACGTCCGCGCCGAGACATGAGAATAGCCATCGTGATGGCAAGGAAGGTCGTTCCCGCTCCGCCGGACAAACCGAGCACGGCCACCCGCAATTGCTTTCTAACGTCTAGAGGCTTCCCAAAGCGGGGTATTGCCGCTTCCCCTCTCGCGTCGACCCTCTCCGCTTGCCATGGGAACAAAGCTTGCTCGACCTCTCGCATCGATTGGAATCGAAGGCCAGGATCAGGCTCTACCATACGCTCCAAAACGGCGAGCATCGTACGCGGCCAGCTCGGCGGGAGTCGAAACGCTTGCTGGAATCCTTTCCCTGTCCGTTCATGAAGCAATCGATGCGATCCGGAACCGGCTAAACGGTACAACACGGCGCCTAGACCGTAAATGTCGCTTCGCGCGTCGCTTTGTCCGCCTTGCAACCTCTCCGGAGCCGCGTAGCCCGCCGTGCCAAGCTGCACCGTATCCCCTTGTTTCCCTTCCTTGTATTGCCGCGAAATGCCGAAGTCGATCAGCTTGACCGTTCCGCTCCGGTCGATCATGACGTTCGACGGTTTGAGGTCTCGATGGATAATGGGCCGCGGTTGTTCATGCAAATATCTTAAGGCGGCGCATAGCGGCAAAGCGATCCCCATTACTTCCTCGAACGTCAGCTTATCCCGCTTGTTGTGAAGCCATTCCGACAACGTATATCCGTCAATGTATTCCATGACTAACGCTTCTAGCCCGCCAGTCGCGGAAGGAGCATAATAATCCGTAATTTGCGGCAGATTGGGATGATCCAGCCTCATTAAAGTTGAAGCTTCGGACGAATAAGCTCCTTCCTCGCTAGTTGATTTCGCCACCTTCATCGCCAGCTTCCGGCCGGCAAGCTTCAAATCCTCCACGGCAAATACGATGCCCATGCCTCCTTCGCCCAGGATGCCGCGCACCAAATACCTACCTCCGAACAATTCGCCTATCAGCGGCATTCCGATCGTTTGCCCCGACATCGAAGTATGTTCCGACATGCTGCTTTCCCCCTTTGTGAAAACCTCTACCCTCGGCCTCTCGAAGATGAGCGACAGCGTTCAGAGGTAGCTTTAATACTGTGGCAACAAAAAAATCCCGGGCTCGCCTGACGATGGTCAGACGCGGCCGGGATGCTTTCCCATATAGGTATGCGGTTGCACTCATTGTATCATATAAGAAGGGAGCTGCCTACTTTTTGCGAAGGTGCAAAGTCATCTCTTCGCGATTGTGGAATAGCTGTCTTGCTCCGAGGACATGGAAGCCGGTGCCGAGACGTTCTTTCACCTCGCGAATCGTCTGCAGCGGCTTCTTGTGCATCAGCTTGATCGTCACGATCGCCGTCGCCCCCTGCTTTAGCGAAGGGGTCAGATCCAATACGAGACGCGACATCAGCATGGGACTCCAGCTCATATCGCACACAAGCAGGTCAAATGAAGCCGGCGCCAATTTAACGTCAGAC
>JAQSXN010000265.1 GCA_029256665.1 Paenibacillus sp. | reverse complement strand
GTAGGTAAAGGAGCAGTAGCGCTAAAAAGTATCGTTGCAGGCGGCTGGAAGCGAGTGAAGGAGCAGTAGCGCTAAAAAGCCTAAAAAGTATCGTTGCAGGTGGTGGGGCGGCCTAAGGCGGCTGGAACTAATAAGCGGTTTCTTTTTTTCCGAACTTCGGAGAAAAAAGCACCGTTTGTACTGGAAAATCCTGATTACCTCGCGAACCAATGAATAAAACGCACCAAAAGAAGTAGTTAGTCAATCGGAGGACCTCTGTCTGCAGCCCTATAATGAAAGCGTACTCACACATCGATGGAGGGGATCAAGAGATGAAGCTGAACATCAAAACGGCTACCAAACCCATGGTAGCAGGGCTTGCGGCTATCATGGTGCTGGCCGCGTGCAGCGGCGGCAATAACGGAAGCAACGGAGGGAACGGGACGGCGACTAGCGAGCCGACCAAGCCGGCGGCGGAGGAAACGGCAAAGGCGACAGAGAAGCCCGCGGAGCCCGTCACGATCGAATTCTGGCACGCGTTCGGCGAAGGCGAAGAAAAGGTGCTGCTCGAGGAAGTCATGCCGAAGTTCAACGAGAAGTTTCCGCAAATAACGGTGAAGGCGACCCGCATGCCGACCGAGAACCTGGATCAGCAGGTCATAACGGCGGCGGCTGGCGGCGCGGTGCCGGACGTCATGCGGATGGACAATACGTGGATTCCGAGAATGGCGAAGGAAGGCGTGCTGCAGAAGGTAGACGGCTTCCCCGGCTTCGACCAGGTCGTGGCGGATTCCTTCAAGGGGCCGATGTCCACGAACTTCTATGACGGCAGCTACTACGGCGTGCCGCTCGACACGAATACAAAAATCGCGATCTACAACAAAGAGTTGTTGGCGGAGGCGGGAGCATCGGCGCCGCCGGCGACGATCGACGAATTGGTAGCGCTCGCCCGCAATCTGAAAGCGAAAGGCAAATTCGGCATTACGATCGGCGGTCCGGACGCTTGGAACATGCCGCCGTGGTTCTGGTCGCTGGGCGGCCGCATTACCGACGACAACTACACGACGGCGACGGGTCATCTCAACAGCGACGCTAGCGTGAAGGCGCTGGAGACGATCATCGGCTGGAACGATGAAGGCCTGCTGGCTCCTCCGATTCTCGGCGGACAGCCGGGCACGTGGGAAGGGCTGCGCGGCGAGGAAGGCAAGCCTGCCAGTTATATGATGATTAACGAAGGCCCATGGTTCTTCAGCATTCTGGGTGATGCCGTCAAGGACAATATGATTCCGGCCAAAATGCCGAACGGACCGGACGGATCAAGCCACTCCGTTATCGGCGGTCAGAACATGGTCATCTTCGAAGGAGCGAAACAGCCGGAGGCGGCTTGGACGTTCACGCAGTTCATGCTGACGCCGGAAATCCAGACGTTAATGGCGGTGAAGACGGGCGCGATTCCGACGAACGTTGCCGCCGCGAACGCGGAGGAACTGAAAGGCGTGTATTACCTCGGAGCTTACGTAGCCGAAATGGAGACGGCATGGGCGCGCACGCCAAGCGCGAACTGGAACCAGATCAGCGACGTGTTCGGCAAGGCGTTCGAAACCGCGCTCCGCAAGGAGGCATCGGCCAAGGACGCGCTGGATAAGGCGGCAGCGGAGATTGACGCGCTGCTGAAAAAGTAGCTTTGTTGGCCTGATAGGACGGGGTCAGGATGAAAGTTGCCCTAAGTTAGGCCGCTTACGATGAAACGATTTTTGATGGGCTTCCGCGAAAAGGCTTCGTTGGTTGTTGCCGTCGACCTGTCCCCGGCAGCAGGCCCGGCAAGCCTGAATAAAGTGGCGGCGACCGGCGAGACCGGCCGCCGTTTTTTCTTAAATGGTAAGCGCGGTGAGCCAGATACCGCCAATCTGTAACGGTTGCCATAGCCGCTATTTGCCCTAAAACGGCTGCCTTCAATTAAAAGAATTGCCGCGATGCGACGCGGCATCTCTTGCACGTCCGCAGTGAAGCCGCCTCGCCGCTTGTGGAGACTACTGCTGCGGGGATGATATACGTTTTAGCCGCTAGGAGGTTAACCAGACATGAACAAAGTGAGCAGAGCGCTCAAGCAATATATCCAGGTTGCGCCGTTCCTGGCGCTTGGTTTCGTCATGACCTGCGTGTTCGTCCTGTATCCGCTCGTGAAGGGGATCCACATCAGCTTCTTCGAATACAAAGTCATCAAGCCGGAGCAAAGCGTGTTCCTTGGCTTCGACAACTATAAGAAGTTATTTAACGACCCTAACGTTTGGATCGCGTTCCGAAATACCGTGCTGTTCGCAATCGTGACGGTGCCCGGTCAATGGGTGCTCGGCATTCTCGCGGCAATGATGATCAACTTGCAATTCATTCGATTCAAGGTGTTTTTCCGGCTCGTCTATTATTTGCCCGTCATCAGCTCGTGGATTGTCGTCAGCTACCTGTTTCAATTTTTGTTCAGCGACGGCAGCAGCGGCGTGGTCAATTACTTGCTCACGGACGTGCTGCGCATTGCGAAGGAACCGGTCGCCTGGCTGCAAAACACCTGGAGCGCCAACGTGGTGATCTGGCTGCTCAGCATCTGGAAGGGCGTCGGCTGGGTGATGATCATGTATCTCGCCGCGCTTCAATCGATACCGAAATCGCTGTACGAGGCGGCGCAGATCGACGGAGCCAGAGGACCGACGGCTTTTATCCACATTACGCTTCCGCTGATGCGGACCATGACCGCTTACGTCGTGATCAACCTCATCATCGGCGCGTTCCAGGCGTTTATCCAGGTGTTCCTCATCACAAAAGGCGGCCCGCTGGATTCCACGCATCTGGTCAACACCTATATGTTCAAGCACGCCTTCGAATATTTCGATTTCGGCTACGGCGCCGCGATCAGCGTCATGCTGGGTCTGCTCATCTTCGTGATTACCTACGGCAACCAGCGGACGTTCGGCAAAGAACGGATCGAATATTAACGCAGGCCGTACGCCCGCGCATCGTAAGAAAGGAGACATCCGCATGAATACTGCCGCACCGGCGAAACCTGCCGCCGAAACCAACGTCCAGAGAGCGAACCGGAATCGGCCAGGACGCGCCAATCGAATGGCCGTCTGGCTCGCGCACATCGTGCTCGTGCTCGGCATCGGCTTCGTCATCGGGCCGTTCGTCTATATGATTTTGACGTCGATCACCACCGACAACTTCAGCCTGCCGAGCCCATATAAGCTGCTTCACGGCGAGAAGACGCTGGTCAATTACGTCGAGGCGTGGAACAAAAACAACTTCTCCAGCTATTTCGTCAACAGCCTGTTCGTCTCTTCGGCGACGATGGTGCTTTCCCTCTCGCTGGCTTGCTCGACCGCTTACGCGTTCGCGAGATTCCCGTTTCCGGGCAAGGAATTTCTGTTCAAGCTGTTTCTGTTCTCCATGTTCGTCCCGGCTATTCTCAACATCATCCCGCAGTTCACCATCGTGAAGTCGCTCGGACTCGTCGATACCTACTCCGGTCTGATCCTGGTCTATATTAGCACGGGCGTGGTTGGCAGCACGTTTTTCCTTAGGGGGTTCTTCGAGCGAATTCCGACGGAGCTGGAAGAATCCATCGTCATCGACGGCGGCAACCGCTGGACGATCTTCCGCGCGATCTACATCCCGTTATCGCTTCCGGCCATTGGCACTCTCGGCATCTTCGCGTTCTCCGGTACCTGGGACGAGTTCATACTGGCGCTCACGCTCATCAAGACGGAGGCACAGCGAACATTGCCAATCGCGTTGCAACTGTTCCGCGGCCAATATGCGACCTATTACGGCTTGTTTTTCGCGGCTTCCATGATGGCGCTGATGCCGATTATCGCGATCTTCGTCATTTTCCAAAAGCAATTCGTCAACCCGAACCTGTCGGAGGGCAGCGTGAAGGGATGAGTTTTTGCGACCGCTAAGAGGAGCTTTTTATGCCCAACCGCCCGGTGCCGGTATGATGGAGAGCTAATTGGGTTTATTTTGGAGCGCAACTAACCGCTTTAATTTCGCGTCTTACTTCTCGGTGGTTATTAAAGAGAGGCCGTCGAGAGGAGAACCGGAATTGAAGTTATCGAAAGTGCTGTTATTAACGGTCGTCATGGCCCTTTTGTTCGCAAGTCAAGCCTATGCCTACGACGTCCAGCTGCTGCCGTTCAAGGACGAAGAAAACGATTATGCCAAGGAGCCGATCTACACGTTGTCCGCGCTCGGCATTATTAACGGTTACGAGGATCGGACGTATCGTCCTAGAGCCGACCTATCGCGGGAAGCGTTCTTAAAGCTGCTCGTCGTGGCCGCGCAAGCCGAACGCGCCTCCGTAGGCCGCGTCCCCGCCGACGTGGCGAAGGATCGTTGGTCCGCGCCGTATATTTCCGTTGCCTATGAGCGCGGTTGGATTGCTAGTTTGCTAGATTCAAAAGGAAACGTTCAGCCTTCGCAGACGATTACGCGGCAAGAGGTCGCGATGTTGATCGGCGTGTCGCAGCTGGAGGCGGCGGACGAAGAGACGCGCGAGCAGTGGCTTGCCGCGGAGTGGAAGAAGGAACGGGACGCGCGCGCGTTCAAGGATGCTTTGACCATCGACGCGGCCATGCAGCCTTATGTTTATTACGCGACGCGTCTCGGCATCATGGAAGGAGATCCGAACGGCTTCAAGCCGCGTACGCCGCTCATCCGCAAGCAGGCCGCTGCCGTTATTTATCGGCTGCTCGATAGCCGTGTTTCCGGGCAGAAGGTCGATTTCACCGGCTATTACGCTATCCAATCCTACCCGGCGATCGGCCAGATGGATAAGCTGTCCGACGTAATCTACGGCTGGTCGCATCTGCAGTACGACGGGGCGGGTTCCGCAGCGTTGAATACAAGCACGACGGAATATAAAATTCCTGGCGGGTACGGGGAAGCGATCGAGGCCGCGGACAAGGCCGGCGCGACAAAAGAACTGATGGTGTTTTCCGCCGCGGCGAATTTGAAGGATTTTCTGAAGGACCTGCCCGCGCGGCAGACGTTTATCGCGTCCCTGCTCGCGACGCTGAACAACCCGGCTTATTCGTTCACTGGCGTCAGCATCGATTTCGAGGGGCTGAAGGAAGCGGGGAGCGCGGCGGATTTCGTGGGCTTTTTGAAGGAGCTTAAGGCGCAATTAGGCACGTTAACCTTATCGGTGGCCATACCGCCAACCTATTATTATAAAGGTTACGACCTGGGAGCCATCGGCAAACTGGCCGATACGGTCATCCTGATGGCTTACGATTTCACGCATAACGACGGCATGCTGCCGTCGGCGCCGCTGCCCCTCGTGAACGACACCGTCCAAACGGCGCTGCAATCGATTCCGAAAGAGAAGCTTGTACTGGGCGTTTCCAAACAAGCCAACCAGTGGATCACGGCGCCGAACGGCGTGACCGGCACGGCCTTAAAGCCGAGTATCGCGGACGTGGAGAAGCGGCTGGCGATGCCGGGCGTCGAGAAGACTTGGTCCATGCCGTATTTGCTGACGAAAGCGGAGTTTAAGGATGCCAGGGGCAGCCATGTCTTGTATTACGAGGATTCGCAAAGCATCGAGAAGAAGATTTGGCTCGCCAAATATTACGGACTGAAGGGCGTGTCGCTCTGGCACATGGGCAACTACACCGCTTCGGATTGGGAGCTCGTTGGGGAGCAAGCGAGTTAGTTAAGGAGAGACGAACAGGGCCAGGCCTCATACTCATAGCCCGAGCCTGTCGGAGGGACACGTAAAGGGCCGAGCTTTGGCTATTAGGACCCGCCGTCCGTTAAGGATGGCGGGTTTTCTCCATTTTCGAAGGGAACCCCCTGTTAAAACATCGTTGTGTCGAATCGTGTGACATGCGATAATAGTAATGGCATGTATAAATACAGATGACATTACCATTTGGAGGTGCCACTTTGAATCAATTCCCGGTCAAACTTGGAGAGGGAGGGCGCGTAGTCATCCCAGCTGATGTTAGGAAAGAGCTTGGCATCGATATCGGAGATGAATTAATGCTCCATATGGAAGATGGGAAGATTGTGTTGCTAACCCGTAAACAAGCTATACAATACGTGCAGGAGCAAATGGCGAAATAC
>JAQSXN010000264.1 GCA_029256665.1 Paenibacillus sp. | reverse complement strand
GACCGTTCGCGCCGCAGACCGGCAATCTCGGCATGGGCATCGACGGCAACGTGTTCGTGGACGACAACGGCCAGTGGTACTTCTACAGCACGGGGGCGAGCACGATCGATGCCCGGCCGATGAGCAGTCCGACCTCGTTCGGTTCGGTTACGGCGACGGGGCTGTCGATGGCGGGATGGACGGAGGGCTCCACGACGTTCAAGCGGGGCGGCAAATATTTTATGACGTATACCGGCAATCATGTCTGGAGCACGGCCTATCGGGTGGATTACGCCACAAGCGCGGGACCGATGAGCGGCTTCGCGCCCGCCGCGGGACAGAATCCCGTTTTGATCAAGACGGAGGGAAACAATGTCGGCGTCGGCCATAACAGCATGATCAAGGGGCCGGATCTGGACTCCGACTACATGGTCTATCACAGCCATGCCTCGCAGGGCAATCTGGTTTATCCCGGCCGGAAAATGAATATCGACCGCGTCGTCTGGAACGGAGACAAGCTGCTGGCGCTGGGGCCGACGACGGCGGCGCAGCCGAATCCGGAGCTCCCCGCCTTCGAGGACCGGTTTGGCCGGACCGCGATCGGAACGGGGTGGAGCAACGTCGGCGGCGGCACATGGGGCATCTATAATCAGGAGCTGATGTGGCAGGATACGATCGGCAGCGCCGCTTGGTATCGGCAGGTAACGGCCGCCAGCACGGCATCGAACTACACGGCCGAATTCCACGCCAAGCAGATGAAGCAGGGGACGACCGCTAACCCGCTTTATGGAGCCGTGTTCTCTTACACGGACGAGAATAACTACGGCGTCGCTTTGCTTAGCCGAACGCAGAACCGGTTGGAGACGCATTTTGTCGTGGGCGGCGTCAGTCAGGGCTGGCAATATTCCGCGCTTCCGGCGGGATACGATTATACGAAGTGGCATGCGATCCGGGTCGAGAAGGAAGGCCAGACGTTCAACGTTTACGTGGACGGCATGAAGAAGCAGACGCGCGCGGTGAACGGCCTCGCCGGGGGCAAGGTTGGGTACGCGACTTCGGACGCGCATGCCGATTTCGGCTATGTCGCCTTCGGCAACAAGGTGAACGGAAGCAGCGCATGGAACGCCTACAAGCCGGTTCCGGGCAGCATTCAGGCCGTTCATTACATGGAGGGCGGGCAAGGAACCGCGTACAATGATCTGAGCGCGGGCAATACCGGTGGCGCTTATCGGAGCGAAGCGGTCGACATCCGCCATTCCGCGGCCGAGGGCAAGTTCGTGACGGGCTGGAACCAGACGGGAGAATGGCTGAAATATCGGATTAACGTGGCGGAGACCGGCTACTACGATCTGGATGTCCGTTATGCGACAACGCTCGCGGGCGCGACCTTCCGCGTCTGGAACGGGTCGACCGATCTGACCGGCATCGTTGCCGCTCCGAGCACGGGCGATTGGGAGAGCTGGCGCACGGTCGGCAAGAAGGGACTCTACCTGACCGCTGGCCAGCACGAGCTGCGATTCGAATTCGCGACCGGAGAATTCGACTTCAGCGAGATCGCGTTGACGCAAGGCGAGGCGCCAGCCGCGATGTCCGACAACTTCAACGACGGCAACGACAACGGCTGGACGCGGTTCGAGGGCGGGTGGTCCGTGATCGGCGGGGAGCTGGAAGGCTCGGGGGCGTTCGGCAAAACGGCGATCGGCAGCAACAGGTGGTCCGATTATACGGCGGAAACCGACATTAAGCTGATCGGCACGACCGGGGACGCGGGAATGCTCGTCCGGGTCAACAATCCCTCTAACGGAACCGTGCTGGCGAACAATCCGGATTACGTGCAGGGTTATTATGCGTTCATTAAGCCGACCGGCGTGTTTCTGGGCAAAATGAATTACGGATTTGCTTCGCTGGCCTCCGTGCCGTTGTCGCTGGCGGCGAATAGCTGGCATCATATGAAGGTGAAGGTTAGCGGTACGAACATCAAGGTGTACGTCGGCGACATGACGACGCCAAAGATCGATTATACCGACAATAGCGCGAATCCGTTCACGCATGGCAAGGTCGGGCTGCGCACGATGAACAATCAGACGCGTTTCGATAATTTCTCGGTGACGCCGTAGGCCGTAGGAGCGAGCGGCTTTGGCGGGCAAGACGGGGCTGTCCTTCGGGACGGCCCCTTTCTCTTGAAATATAGGAAAGGATATCATGTTGTCGGCTGAATTAACTGCACCTTTTACAGGTGAATGATCGATTAAATGTGCCTGAGGCAAATAACATTACATTTTACAGTTATTTTTGCCGCAAGGAGTCCATTTCCGCTCTGGCAAGACGCCGAAGGCGTTTCTCTCACTCGGTAGAATCTATTAGCTTCCGATAACGTCGGCATCTTGCGGGACGACCAATTCCGTCGGCACGATCATCCGCTGGCGTGCGGCGTCGGGACGTTGAATCAGCGTCATGAGCAGATGGACCGCGCGCTCGCCGATGGCCGTTTCGTTCTGCCTAATATAGGAGATGCCAGGAAGTCCGGGGTTGTCGAACGTCACCATGTCGGCGGGAGGAAGCGGCGCGGCCAGCCTGTCAAGGACGTCGCGCGCGATCAGCGCAAGCTCGCGGTCGAGGACGACCATCGCCGTGAAGGTTCCCCGATGCTGCCGAAGCCAGGGGAGCAGCTGCCGGATGCTCTCTTCGCGCGGACCGTGAATAACGGCATACGGCATGACGTGCAGCAGCTCGGGATCATGACCGACACCGTGCCGATGCAGCGTCTCCGCGAAGCCGGCAAGCCGTTCGGCGATGACGCTGTGCTCGTCGGGGGGCGTCAGCAGCGCGATCCGGCCGTGGCCGCGAAGCAGCAGCTCCCGCGCCGCGGCTGCCGCGCCATTGTAATTGTCCGACACGACGCTGCTCGCAGGCACGCCCGAATAATGCCGGTCGATGAGCACGAAGGGGAGCCGGAGCTTGTCGGACAATCGCAAGGAGCGCATGTCGTGAGAGGCGCCTATCGGGAACAGGAGCAGACCGCTCGCGCCGTTCTCGTGCATGTGCCGGATCGCTTGACGCTCGCGGTCGGGGCTGCCTCTCGAGAGTCGAAGCATAAGCGAATACCCTCTGGCATAGATAGCGCTTTCAATAATGTCCAGCAGGCGCAACTCGACTCCGGTTCGCACGGAAGGCACGACGAGACCGATAAGATCGGGAAGACGGCGCCGGGGCGCCGCGACCGGAGCGGCAGGTTTGTCCGCCGTAAGGTCGACGGGGCTAAGGCCGGCCACGAAAGTGCCTTTGCCCCTCACGCGTACCGCGATGCCTTCGTCGGCAAGGCCGGCCAGCGCGTTTTTGCTCGTGATCAGACTGACATGGAACTGCTCGGCCAATTCCTTCTCGGAAGGAATGCGGTCGCCGGGGCGAAGCCGGCCTTGCCGGATTTGCTCCTTGATTGCGAGCTGTATTTGCTTATACAGCGGAAGTTCGCTCATCGTCATCACCACTGCCATTATACTTCATCTTGAGTCGAAGTACAGTCAAATGGAGGGAATCTATGAAAGCGTTGACACAAAGAGGTTGGGCTTTTATAATCTGTGTCGTTACCTGGCAGCGCTGGAACAGAAAGTCAACGTAAGGATACGAAACGCGACGGAGGAGGTCCTGAAAATGATGCTAGACCGTTATCGGCCGAGATACCACTTTATGCCCCTGAACAATTGGATGAACGACCCCAACGGGACCATTTATCACGAGGGATATTATCATCTCTTCTATCAGTACAACCCATATGGCGACAAGTGGGGACATATCCACTGGGGACATGCGAAGAGCAAGGATCTCGTGGAGTGGGAGCATCTGCCCATCGCGCTGGCGCCGTCTACGGAGTTGGGCGAGCTTCATTGCTTCTCGGGCTGCGCCGTCTATGACGGGCAGCAAGCCCGCATCTATTATACCAGCATCGGGGAAGGGGAGCGGAATCCGGCCACCGGGGCCGAGCAATGGATGGCGACTAGCACGGACGGATTGCTGACTTGGACGAAGCATCCGGGGAATCCCGTCCTGACATCCGCTCTTCATGGCGGCGCGGACATCAGGGAGTGGCGCGATCCTTTCGTATGGCGGGAGGACGGGACTTGGTTCATGGTGCTAGGGGGCGCGATCGAGGGCAAAGGATGCGTGGCGATTTACTCGTCCGCGGATTCGACGCAATGGTCTTACTTGAATTTGCTGTACGTCGACCCCGATGCGGCGTTGTGCGAATGTCCGCTTATCTATCGCTCCGGCGATCGGTATGTGCTCATCTATTCACCCGGCGGCGTCGTACAGTATATAACGGGAACGATCGACGACTCGTATAAACTCGTTCCAAAAGCGAAAGGGATCGTGGATTACGCGGGATTCGATGGGTATTACGCGCCGAATCTGCTGACGGATGGCGAGGGCAGATGCGTCATGTTCGGATGGATGCCCGACGAGGCGAGAGGCGAATTCGCGGAGATCGCCGGCTGGTCCGGGGTGCAGGCCCTGCCGAGGGAAATATCGTTAACGGAGTCCGGCAAGCTGGCCATGAAGCCGGTGTCCGAGCTCGGGCGGCTGCGGGAAACGCACGTCGGCGAGCGGCAGCTTATCCATGATCGAGAAGGCGCGATTGCCGATGTTTCGGGAAGAATGATGGAACTGAGCATGGAGCTTGATCTTGCCGGCTTAGGAACGTCCGCGTTCGAGGTAGGCGTCCTGCGATCCGCGGACGGCCGGGAAGAAACGCGAATCGCGATCGAGCCGACCGCGGGGCGGATCACGATCGACCGCAGCCGCTCCAGCCTGTCGCCGCTGCCCCGCCGTACGCCGGTTACTGGGAACTATGAAGCGCCTGACGGACGACTCAGGCTTCGTATTTTCGTTGATCATTCGACGATAGAAGTGTTCTGCAACGATACGACTTGTTTATCGGCAAGAGTATATCCGACGTTGGAAGACAACGGTAAAGTGCGTTTATACGGCTTACAATCGCTTGAGCCGCTGACCCGGTTCGACGCGTGGCCATTGTCGGTTGCTCCGTCCCGGCAAGGATGACAAGGTTCGGGTTCGCGGCAAAAAACGGGTTCCTTGTCTCGCGATCTAGCGTTATAATGACGATCATGGACAACAAAGGAGAGTGCATACCGGATGACGATCGCACGCACGCCGGAGCCGCCGTATTACGCGGTTATTTTCACTTCGCAGATGTCGGACGGGGATAACAAGGGGTATGGAGCCATGGGGGACAAAATGGTAGAGCTTGCCTCCCAGCAGGAAGGTTTCCTTGGCGTTGAGAGCGCCCGGGGCGGCGACGGCTTCGGAATTACCGTCTCGTATTGGGCATCGCTGGAGTCGATCGAGGCTTGGAAGAATCACTCCCTGCATAAGGTAGCCCAGGATAAGGGCAAGGCAGAATGGTATCAGCAGTTCGGCCTGCGCGTGTCGAAGGTGGAGCGGAGCCATTTCATAGGGTTATAGATGATAGGTTAAGATAAGATAGGATGACACGGCAATCCAGAGTTAAAATTGTTTAAACGTATGGGATCGGCGGGAGGATGGACGGTATGGCAATCGTAAGCTTGAAGAACGACTGGGCGGCTCTGCTGGAGCGGGAAATGGAGCAGCCTTATTACTCGAAGCTAAGCGAATTTCTTGACGAGGAGTATGGGAGGGGGACGATCTTCCCGGAGCGGGACGATCTGTTTAACGCCCTTCATTATACGTCGCTGGCCGATACGAAGGTCGTCATTCTAGGGCAGGATCCGTATCATGGTCCGGGACAGGCGCATGGACTGAGCTTCTCCGTCAAGGAAGGCGTGGCGATCCCGCCGTCGCTCGTTAACATGTTCAAGGAGCTGCGCGACGACCTCGGCTGTTACATGCCGAACCACGGCTACTTGCTGGAGTGGGCCAAGCAGGGCGTGCTGCTGCTCAACACGGTGCTTACCGTTAGAGCCAATGAAGCAAATTCGCATAAGGGACAGGGCTGGGAAAGCTTTACGGACCAAATCATTAAGACGGTTAACGACAAGGACGAGCCCGTCGTGTTCCTGCTATGGGGCAGCCACGCGCAGAAGAAGGCGGAGCTCATTACGAACAAGCGCCATCTGCAGCTTCGCGCTCC
>JAQSXN010000263.1 GCA_029256665.1 Paenibacillus sp. | reverse complement strand
CCCACACCGTATCGCGGTACGTCCGCATCAAGAGCCACGGCATCATGTACTCGAACATCGTCCCGGACCAGGAGAGGAGCGCGGGCCGGCCGCCGACCTTGGTCATCGTCCGTCCCAGCGCGTTCCAATGGGAGACGGGCACCTGACCCATGGCGATGGCGACGAAGCTGGCTTGCCTTGCTTCGGAAGCCAGAAGGTCGTACATGACCTCGTCCCGCTCGCGCCTGCCGACATGATACCCGAGCGAAAATAGATTGGTTGCGGGATCATGAAGCGGCCTGAAATCCGTGTTGCGCGCAAGGGCGTCGATCCGGTCCGCAAGGGCGTTGCCCCGCCGAATCAGCTCGGATCCGCCGGTCGAGCCCAGCTCGCTGGCGAAAGCGACCTCGTACCGATCGCCGCCCCAGCTCTCCGGACGCTCCTTGACGGTGCCGCCCGCATTGCCGCCCCAGTCGGCGCGCAGCCACTCCAGCAGCCCTTCCTTCGCGGCCATCAGCGACGCCACCAGATTGCCGGAGTCGACGGTGGATACGTAGACGGGCAGGAGCGGACGCAACGTTGCGGTATCGTACCAGTTGTAGAGATGGCCTTCCCACTTCTCCATGGCTTCGATCGTGCCGATCGTTCGCTCCAGCCGTTCGACGAGTCCCTTGGTATCGATGAAGCCGAAGTCCCTCGCCGCGACCGCGCAAACCGCGTACATCCCTATATTGGTCGGCGACGTGCGATGCGCGATGCCGCGGTCCGGTTCGATCTGCACGTTGTCGGGAGGAAGCCAATGATCCTTTTCGGTCACAAAATCTTCGTAGAACGCCCAAATATCGCTCGCGAGCCGATGAAGCTCCTCGCGCTGGGCGTCCGTAAAGTCGGCTTCGGCGCGATCCGGCGAGCCGTCCAGCCAACGTATGGCGAGCGGCGCAGCGCACCAAAGAAGCGCGATGGCAAGTCCGGCGATCCGTACGGCGGATGAAACATCCGATGGCCATAACGCGCCGAGCGCGAGCAAAGCCGCGAACGCGTATCCGCCGGCCGCTCCCGCCACGGGCGGGGAGCCTCCCTTGCCCGCAAGCCGCTCGACCTCGGCTTGGCTCGTCCATTCCAGAAGCTTGCGCTTCGAGACGAAGAGGCGATACAACGTCCGCAGAATCGCGCCGAGCAGCATGGCGCTCTGGAATGGCAAAGCAAGCAGCGCAAGGCATGCATGAGCGGCGGCGCGAAGCAGTCCTCCTGGACGTCGCATCCAGACGGATGGCGAGACGAGCTGGCGGATCAGGGGCAGCAGCAAGGTAAGCAGGGCGGCGGCATACCAAGCCCCGGCGTACCCGGGGAGCACGCCGGCGAGCAGCAGCATCGCGAGAAGAGCCGGCTGAAGCAGGCTGCGTCTCATATTGTCCGCAATCTGCCAGCGTGTCATCAGCGATAAGCGGGTCGGCAAGCGTTCGCCGGCGGCATTGCTCGCTTTGCTTCTAAGCCAGGGCAGCAGTTGCCAGTCGCCTCTGGTCCAGCGATGCAGCCTCTTCTGCTGCGACAGGAACGTCGGCGGATGATCGTCGATCAGCTCGATATCCGACAGCAGGCCGGCTCGGAGAAAGCCCCCTTCCAGCAAATCATGGCTGAGAACGCAATTTTCGGGAAGACGTCCCCCCAGCACGCGGTGGAAGGCGTCGACGTCGAAGATGCCTTTGCCCGTGAAGATGCCTTGCCCCATCGCATCTTGATAAGGATCCGACACCGCGTACGCGTACGGGTCAAGCCCTGCCTCGGAGGCGAACAGCGATGTCAGGCGAGACTTGCGCGCGCTCTCGTAGGTCATGCTGATTCGCGGCTGAAGCACGCCGTATCCCTCGACGACGCGCATGCCGTCAGGCGATAGCCTCGGCCTGTTGTACGGCAGGTGGATCGCGCCGATCATCCGCCGCGCGCTCTCCAGCGGCAGCCTCGTATCGGCGTCCAGCGTAATGACGTAACGGATGCGGCCGAGCGCGGAGTCGTCGCCCGCCCGGCGTTCAAAGCTTGTGCCTAAATCCCCGCGCAGCAGCCGGACGAACTCCTCCAGCTTGCCCCGCTTGCGCTCCCAGCCCATCCACGCGTTCTCGGAAGCGTTCCACCTCCGGCTCCGATGCAGCAAATGGAATGGAGCGCCGGGGTAATCAAGGTTCAATCGCTCGATGCCCGCCACAGCGGTCCGTAATAGCTCGTCGTCCGTGGAGATCCGTTCCTCCCCGGCATCCTGGAAATCGCTTAGTATGGCGTAACGAAGCTGTGGATCCCGGTTGGCCAAATAATGAAGCTCCAGCCGCTCGAGCGTGGCCGCCACGTGGTCCAGCCTGCTCCAAATGACGGGGATGACGACCATCGTAGCCGCCTCGTCCGGGATGCCCTTGGAGAAGTCGTACCGAAGAAGCCGATCCGGCAGCGTGACGCGCTCGATCAGCCAGTGCACGCCCGTCACCGACCATTCGCTGGCCGGTATGAGCAGCAGGGCGATAGCCAGCGCCAAGCCGCCCGCCGTGACAGGCCGGTCGATCCCAGCCAGGATGGCGGTCATCGAAGCCAATAGCACGGCCAACGAGCCTAGCGCCACAAGCTGCAAATACAGCCCGGTCGCTCGCCGCTTTAGGCCCGCCTGCGGCAAGGCGCCTGCTTTGCCGCATAGCTTAAGCGCGGCTTGAAGCCGGCGCATGCCGCGCGCTTCTAGCAAATAATAAGCGGCGTAGCCGTCTCTGGGAGGCAGGGCTTCGCCGGTCTCTAGCGCGCGGAAGGCCGCAAAGCTCTCGTCGGCAAGCCGCACCGCCTGCTTGGCCACCAGATTCTCCGGCACGCGCATACGGCCGGCAAGCCGCTCTACGCGGTGCCGCAGCGTATGCCTGCTCCCGCTGTCCAGTCTGGCGTAATCGCTTGCTTGCTCGGCGCGAAGCGTCTGTTCGATGACGCTGATCCGCTCGAACAGCTTGCTCCAATCCCAGCGGGACAGCTTGCGCAAGCTGCCGATGATATTGCCGGCGCTTACTTGGTATTCGGCTTGCAATCTGTATTCGTAAGAGAGGATGGAGTCCAAATCCTCGGGCGGATGTTCCAGCTTGCAGATCAGCCACTCCCCGATGTGGCCGGAGTCGTCGGCATGCTCCCGGAGATGTTTGATCAGATGGACCGTCATGGCGCCGGACAGCGGAAGCTGGATTTGTTCGGCGTCAAGCGCGGCTTTTAACGTCTCCGGCGTGATCTCCGATGCCGGTATGCCGGCGAGCATCCGGTCGACCTGCAGGCAGACGGATCGGCGCTCCCGAAGCGGTTCGGCGATCGCCGCCAGCTTTCTGATGAGCTCCATCTGAAGAAATAACGGCAACGACCAAGCTTCCGCGGCTGTCAGAACGGCAACGTCCTGATAGGCGTCGAGAAAGGCCGCGAGCTTTTCTTCGTCGAGCGCTCCGCCCGTCAGATCAAGAAAACCGGCGCAAATCGAGGCGTTTCTCGTCGTTTCGGCGCCCTTAAGCGCGGGCAGCTCCTTGCCCGGGAAATCCGCGAGCGCTTCGCGGATATCCGCGAGCTCCGCCTCCAAAAACTCCGAATGATCCTGCAGCCATTCATCCGCAGGCTGATCGCAAGCCGAAGAGCTTTCGTTGATGTCGGCGATATAAGCGCGCAGCTCGCGAACGTCTTCTTCCATGCGTCTCCACAAGAGCTTCGAAGAGACGCGCTTGCCGCCCGCATCGTGTTCAAGCGCAAGCTTGTGGGCATGCTCTCGCATGTTCTCCAGATTCATTTCCATTTTTCCATAATCCCCCATGGGTCGAATTGAACATAAATGCACTTCATTACCATTCCGCTTTTTGGCCAATTTTATAAGCTCGCGGCAAGAAAGAATGAAATGATTCGAGGGGATGTCGTTTAAATTCCGTTTAAATTCGGTCTGTAAGATGGGTTCATGGCAGCCGGGATTACCGGATAAACCGCAATGACCATGGGGCATTCATTCAGAGGAGGAACAAAAATATGGCGCAACGAGCCAACGAGAAAACACAACCGGCCGGAACGAACGAATGGGCGGTCGAAGCGAGCGGACTAGTGAAGACGTTCGGCGATAACCGCGCGGTGGACGGCGTCGATTTGAAGGTCAAGGCGGGCACCATTTACGGGGTGCTCGGTCCTAACGGAGCGGGCAAAACGACGACGATCCGCATGCTGGCGACGCTGCTTCGCGCCGACGGAGGATCGGCGAGAATCTTCGGTTACGACGTCGCCAAGGATTCGCATATCGTGCGCCAGTTGATCGGCGTGACGGGTCAATACGCGTCGGTCGACGAAAATCTAAGCGCGACGGAGAATCTGGTTATATTCTCTAGATTGCACGGTCTTGGCCGGGCGGAATCGAAACGGAAGGCGGCGGATTTGCTGGAGGAGTTCGGATTGACGGAAGCGGCGAAGCGCCCGCTCAAAAACTTTTCCGGGGGGATGCGGCGCAGGCTCGATCTGGCGGCAAGCCTGATCTCCCAGCCGCCGCTTATTTTCCTTGACGAACCGACGACGGGGCTGGATCCTCGCACGAGAGCGCAGATGTGGGAGACGATCCGCCGGCTCGTCAAGACGGGATCGACCGTTCTGCTCACGACGCAATATCTCGACGAAGCGGATCAGCTCGCCGATCGCGTGGCGGTCATCGACCGCGGCCGAGTCGTGGCCGAAGGGACGGTCAACGAGCTGAAGTCGTCGGTCGGCACTTCGTCGCTCCACTTGAACATCGCCAATCCGGCGGATACGGAGGCGGCCAGACGGACGGTGGAGCAGGTGCTGAAGTCCAAAGCCAGCATTACGGCGGAAGCGAGGACGATCACGGCTCCGATGGCGGACGCGGACAAAGTAACCGATCTGCTGATCGCGCTTCGCGCCGCGGGCATCCAATTGTCGGAGCTCAGCGTGCAGAAGCCGACGCTCGACGAAGTGTTCCTGACGATTACGGGGCAAGGGACGGGGAAGAACGTCATGCAGGAGAATGTTTATGCGAAGAAAGAAGAGGTGGCAACCGTATGAATCAGACAGCGATAAACGCCGGGTCCGAGAGACGGCTTCGCAAATATACGAGTCTTGGCCAGACGATCCGCAACTCGCTGACGATGGCGTATCGGGGATTGCTCAAAATAAAGCGGACGCCGGAGCAGTTGTTCGACGTCACGCTGCAGCCCATTATTTTTACGTTGATGTTCACGTACATTTTCGGCGGGGCGATCTCCGGCGATGTCCAAAGCTATCTGCCGGTCATTATCCCCGGCATCCTTGTGCAGACGGTCATTACGACGTCGATCGTGACGGGCGTCCAGCTCAGGGAGGATATGGACAAAGGCGTATTCGACCGGTTCAAGTCGCTTCCCATCGCCCGGATCGCGCCGCTTGCGGGGGCGCTGTTAGCCGACACCGTCCGGTATACGATCGCCACGGTGCTCACGTTTTCGATGGGTTACTTGATGGGCTACCGTCCCGAAGCCGGGATCGGTTTCGTCGCGCTTTCCGCCGTCATCGTTATTTTCTGCTCATGGGCCATCAGTTGGATCTTCGCTTTCTTCGGCGTCATCGCCCGTTCGGCTTCCAGCGTGCAAGGCATCTCGATGCTGGCGCTGTTCCCGCTCACGTTCCTCTCCAACGCGTTCGTGCCGGTGGAGACGATGCCGAAGTGGCTGGAGTGGCTCGCGAACATCAATCCGGTGTCGCATCTCATCTCGGCCGTCCGCGAGCTCACCAATTCCGGCACGGCCTCGCAGCATCTCGCGATTTCCCTGATCGGAGCCGCGGTCATCGTGCTCGTTTTCGCTCCGCTCACCGTCAAAGCGTATATGCGCCGCACGTAAAGGCGCTGGATGCCTAAGGCCGTCCCGAGAGGTCGCTGTCGCGATCTCCGGGACGGCCTTTTTTGCAAGCAACGCGGCGGACCCGGCAAGCCGTTCCATCCGCTCGAACCCCGTTTTTGGCGCCATTCGGTCATTTCAATTCGCGGCATAGACCAAATCTATAGCTCCTCCGAAAACTATTAATTACTTGTATGGCTCCGGTTCGTATTATAGTTATGTAAAAGCTAAAGATAGATCATGCTTTACGGGAGGAGAAGGAGCATGGAACC
>JAQSXN010000262.1 GCA_029256665.1 Paenibacillus sp. | reverse complement strand
TACAATACGCCCGCCAGGTGGGTGGATCGCCGAATGAAGCATAAATTTATACTACAACACGCCCGCCGGGTGGGTGGATCGCCGAATGAAGCATAAATTTATACTACAATACGCCCGCCGGTTGGGTGGACCGCCCATGTAATATAAATTTATATTACAATACGCCCGCCTGGTGGGTGGACCGCCGAATGTAGCATAAATTTATACTACAACTAGCCCGACGGGTGGTGGGTGTCCGGACGAATGTAACGGTCCGACAGCCTATCGCAACGATTCGGAGTGCCGATACAGTCCGTCAAGCAGCTTCCGAGCAAGCTTGTCGACGTTCATCTTGCGCATGCCGACCAGCGGAAGTTGGCTCCATATATCGGCGCCGCGATTGGACAGGATGACGAGACCTTTGCCCTTGTCGCGGTTAAAGGCGATAAAGCTGCTGGAGCCGTAGGTTCCCCCGTTATGCCAATGCGTGGCGCTGCCGTCCTGTTCGCGGTAGAACATCCAGCTATATCCGACTCCGATCCCTTTGCTGGCAAAGATCGCGTAATGCTCCTTATGACCGTCCTTAATCGCCTCGCCGATCGGGTGACTGTCAGGCTGGAGGTTGGAGGCTAGATAGTCGAGCATGTCCGGGATGGAGGAGCAGACGGCCCCGGCTCCGGCCGTCGCGTCGGTAAAGTCCCAATGCGGCGTAGGCGTTCCTTTGGCATTATAGACGGGGACGAGGATGGCGGGATCGGGTTTGAATTCGCCGGAGCGGAGCAACGTGTCGTTCATGCCGAGCGGAAGGAAGATGCGATCGCGCAACGCCTCGGATAAGCTTATGCCTAATCGAGCGGAGAGCGCATATCCAAGGAGACCGAAGCCGTAATTGGAATAGGCATGGCGCTTGCCCTTTCTTGATGGCTCCGATAGGACCGCTTCCAGCAAATGCGCTTCCGTGTAGTTCGCGTAAGGATTGGACTTGTCCGCGATCGTCGCTTGCATATTGCCGGGAATTCGCGGCAAGTTGGCGGTGTGGGTGACAAGCTGGCGCAACGATGTGGCTTCGGCATAAGGGCTGCCGGCCAATTCGGGGACAAGCTCGGATAATTTGTTTTCGCCGGTCCATTGCCCTTCGCGTTCCCCGACGGCGAGCAGGAGGCCGGTCATTGTTTTCGTGATCGAGCCGATCTCGTAGAGCGCGCGAGCGCCGGGATGCTCTGCTACTCCGTCATCGGCGGACCAGCTCCGTCTTTCGGCTCCGGAAATCCACCCTATTGCCAGGCGATGTCCCGGCGCATATGCCCAGCGGCGTACCGTGGGCTGATTTAAAACGTCCAACAAGATTTGTTTCACCGGTTCATCCACTCCTTTACCTATTCGCTTCTTCATACTGTTGTTTCGCCGCTCGGGTTGCATTTCCTTCGATAGCGGGAGCGGAAAATCAACGAGGCGCGCGAGCGTCAAGCCCGCGAAGCAATATGGACAAGAGATAAATCCGTATCGGAACGCATCGGGGATGAGCGATCAACAGCTCTGCCAATCATAGCTGCTTCGTAAGCATGAGGTAGTATTTATCGCCAATGCGAGTGAATTTCTTGTCGCTAAAAACGTTTTAAAGAAATTCGGCTTTACTATGCGGTAACAAAAAAAGGCGGTACCGGGAACCTTGTCCCGATACCGCCCTTCAGCATGTCAGATTCTATCTACGTCAGCCTAATCTTGATTTCTCGCTCGCCGCCGGTGTCTTCGAGCGTGATATAGGCCTTCGGTCCGGCTGTCAATGCAAATCCGCCGTCATCGCCGTCGCGCCGGAAATCCAGCTGGTAGCGCGTATCGCCGAAGCGATAGCTTACTTTAAAGCCCGGCCAATCGGCCGGCACGCACGGATCAAGGAGCAGGCGGCTGCCGCGCTTCCGGATGCCGAGAATCCACTCGATGCCGCTCTGATACATCCAGCTGGACGCGCCGGTGTACCAGGTCCAGCCTGCGTGTCCAAGGTGCGGCTCCGCCGTATAGACGTCGGCGGCCATGACGTACGGTTCGCCGTAGTAGGTGCGCACCTCGCGGTCGGTTCGCGTATGGTTGATGGGATTGAGCATGCGGAACAGCTCGAACGCCTTGTCCCCGCGCCCCAGTTTTGTCCATGCGACGATGCTCCAGAGGACGCCGTGCGTATATTGCGCGCCATTCTCGCGAATGCCCGGCGGATATCCTTGAATATAACCGGGGCTTGGCTCGGTCGCATCGAACGGCGGCGTCAGGAGCCGGATGACGTCCATCTCGCGATCGACGAGCTCGCGGTCGAACGACTGCATGGCCTGCAGCGCCCGATCCGCCGGCGCCGCTCCGGAGATGACGGACCAGGATTGCGCGATGGCATCGATCCGGCATTCGTCGTTATAGAGCGAGCCTAGCCAAGTGCCGGCGTCCGTAAACGCCCTCCGGTACCATTGCCCGTCCCAGCCATGTTCGTGGATGGAGGCGGCAAGCTTGCCGCGTTCCAGCTTATAACGTGCCGCGCGCTCCGTATCTCCTCGCGCTTCGCACACCGGCTCGAGGCGGCCGAGCACCTCGCACAGGAACCAGCCGAGCCATACGCTTTCGCCCCGGCCTTCGTCGCCGACAAGATTCATGCCGTCGTTCCAGTCGCCGACCCCGATTAGCGGCAAGCCGTGTTCGCCGATCCGGGACAACGACTTGTCGACGGCCCTCGAGCAATGCTCGAAGATCGAGTCGCTATGGGAGGAACGCACAGTCTCCTCGTAGCGCTCGTGTTCCCCTTCTTTGAGCGTCTCGCTCGTAATGTAAGGGACAACTTCATCCAGGATGGAGCCGTCCTCGGTATGCTCGAGATATCGGCTTACCGTGTAAGGCAGCCAGAGCAGATCATCCGAGAACAAGGTGCGGATGCCGCGGCTGGTCTCCTCGTGCCACCAGTGCTGCACGTCTCCTTCTTCGTATTGATGGGAGGCGCTGAGCAAGATTTGTTTTCTCGTCAGCTCGGGCCTGGTATGCAGAATCGCAAGCGAATCTTGAAGCTGGTCCCGGAAGCCGAACGCTCCGCCAGCTTGATAGAACGCGGTTCGCGCCCACATCCGGCAAGCCATCGACTGATACAGCAGCCATCCGTTCAGCAAAATATTGCTTTCTTCCGAAGGCGTGTCGACGACGATCTGCCCCAGCGTCTCTTCCCAATAACGGGAGGTGCCTTGCCAGGCTTCGTCGCATTGGCCAACGTCCGCGTATTTGCGCGCGAGCTCGGCGGCATGGGAGCGGGAGGTCGCGCAGCCGAGCAGCATAATGATTTCGGTCTCTTCGCCGGGCTGCAGCGCAATCTTTCGCTGCACGGCACCGCAGCTGGCGTAATGGACGCCGGCCCGTTTGTCGAGCTCTCCCCGGGTAAGCGCCGCCGGCCGGAGCACGCTGCCGTTGCGGCCGATAAAGCCGAGCTGGTCGGACGTCCAAGAGACATTCTCTGGTTCCCGGACCGATTGAGGGAACACGCCGAGAAACGGAGTAGCCTCCCGGAAAATGTCCTGATATCTGTTCTGAGCGGTTAAAATTTCGGCATCCACATCCCATTCGCTCGAGATAAACGAGGCGTTCGACTGGCGCTGCACGCCGATGACCCATTCCGCGTAATAAGCGACCGATAGCCGTCTCGTCTCGGACGAATCGTTGCGAAGCTTAAGCCGCATGATTTTGACGGGATCCTCCATCGGCACGTAGAGCGTCAGCGAATGGCGGATGCCCTCGCGTTCGTGCTCGAATATCGTGTTGCCTAATCCGTGCGTTACGAGGTACGGCGCCTGATTGCTGCCGGAGGAAGGCGTCAGCGTCCATAGGCTGCCCGTATCCTCGTCCCGCAGGAAGCCGATTTCGCCCGGTTCGTCGAGAACGGGATCGTTGGACCAAGGCGTCAGCTTGCACTCCCTGCTGTTGCGCCAGAAGGTGTAGCCGGTGCCGAGCTCCGAGACGAACGCGCCGAAGCCGGGATTGGCCAGAACGTTGATCCATGGCGCGGGCAGGTGATGACCGCCCGCGATCTGCAGCTTGTATTGCTTGCCCCCATCGGCAAAGCCGCCCCAGCCGTTGTAGAACATGACGTCCTTGGCATCGAGAGAGACGCCTCCGCCCGCGGAGAAACGCGATGCCGACATCTCCCCGTCGGGAAAAGCCGCCGCCTCCGCCGCTTGTCGGGCCGCAGGTTCGCCCTTCCGGGCTTTCCGCGAAGGTCCTCGCTCCACGGCGCGTTTCAAGCCGCCGTCTCCCGTTTCGCCGATTCGTCTTGGCAGCTTCAGCTGCGCCGCCAAAGAAGGACCGTTCGAGCGCAGCGTCAGGCGGGCAAAGGCGAGCAGAAGCGTCAGATCCTCTTCCGGCAGCTGCTTGGCAGGGAGGACGCGAATGCCTGCGTGGCCGGCGCCGAAACGGTCGACGCCGTGTTCCACCGCCCGGCTAAGCGCATCCTGCAGCTCCTGCGCGTAGCCCTCCTCGGAGTAATTCAAAATAACGAGGTCGAACCTTATGCCAAGTCTGCGCAAATACTCGTGGCAGGAGAGCAGCTTCATAATAAAAGGCAACCGGCTGCGATTGTCGATTTCGGCAACGACGGCCGGCTTGTCGCCGGACACGCCGTACGCCCATAGGCCGGGCTGGCCTTTGGCGTTGGCTTCGATCCGCGCGCCGCGGACTGCGCTAAGCGGCGGCGTATAGAGCACCTGCGCGGCCAGCCGCTGGTAGACGTAAGCGTCGGCGGGCTCCAGCCCGAGGCTGCGAAGCTCGATCCGGCTGCGCGTCCAGGCAAGCTGGAACGACCGTTCCGCCGCTTCGCGTTTCGTAAGGGCGACGGCGGCTTCCAGCGCTTCTTCGCGCGAGGCGGCAACCGACGTCACGGCATGCAGCACCGCCTGCCTGCCGGGTTCGATCTGCACCCGGCGCCGCATGACGAACGCGGGATCGGCGACGGAGCCGGTCTTGCCTTTCAGGCGCGCGGAGATGCTTTGCGGCAAGGCGACCTCATACCCGCGGCCGATAAACGCGGACCGGTCGGTCTCGAATTCGGGCGAGCCGATCATCGCGCCGTCCGCGGAGAGCGTATGCGCGGCCCACAAAGCTTGTTCCTTCGCCTCGCGTTTGCGGCGGCTCGCGACTAGGCAGCCGCTCCCTTCTTCGTATGCCGTGCGGATAAACAGCTTGCTGAACGCGGTATGGGCGTCGTCCGCGACGGGATTCGCAAGAGCGAGCTCCACGTAAGTGGTGACCTCGACCATCTTGGGTTCGGCGCCTTCGTTCGTCAACGTGATGCGGCGAACTTCGGCGTCGAATTCCGGCGATACGCAAATCTCCATTCGGGCGGCGATCCCGCCGCGACTTCGCTCGAACGTCGCTTTGCCCAGCTCGAACTTGATCCGCTGATCCGGCGACTCGCCTCTGCAAGGCTGATAGGAGGCCGACCACACGTCATCGGCGCCGACGTCGCGGATATAAATAAACGATCCCCACGAATCGCGCACGGGTTCCTCGCGCCACCTCGATACGGACATCCCGTCGAAGCTGCTGAAGCCGCTCCCGCTTGCCGTCACGACCGTGCTGAAGCGGCCATTGGACAACACGCAGGTTTCCGGCGTCGGCGTGTGCGGAGACGTAAACTCGCGAACCGGCTCCGCGGGCGCCGCTTTTTTCTCCCGGTCAACCTGAAGGCGATGCAGCGCGGGATGACGAATCAGCTTGGCTTTATCCGGTATGCGCTCCTGCAGCAGCAGCTCGGCGGCCATAACCTCCTTGTTGCGGTGAAACCGGTCGATCATCGTTTGAGGAAGCAGCAGGTTGGACAGGGTAAGCATGCTCATCCCTTGATGATGGGCCATAAAGCTCTGGATGACGGCATGTTTGCCGTCTTGCCGGAGTCTCCGAGGGGTGAAGTCCAGCGCCTCGTAATAGCCGTACCGGCCTCGTCCGCCTATGCTCTCGAACTTGGCGAGCGCGCGGAGACCTTCCTGTCGAGCGTAAGGCAAAGCCATGATCGTTGCGTAAGGAGCGAGCACGAGATCCTGCTCCAATCCGCGCTTAAAGCCCAGTCCGGGCACGCCGAACGCGCGGTATTGATAGTTAAGCTGGTGGTCGAAGGCGAAATA
>JAQSXN010000261.1 GCA_029256665.1 Paenibacillus sp. | reverse complement strand
CGTCGCCGATCGCCGTGTCGGACAGCTTGACACCGTCGATGAAGGCGCCTTCTTCCGTAACCGATATGATCTTGAGCAAGCCGTATTGGGTTTTGTTCGCGGTCGGCCACCATTCCGGATTGAGCCGCCCACGCTTGTCGCCAAAGTCGCCTGGGCAAGTCCACGTGCCAAGCGGCGCGCCGCATAGCTCGAACGAAATGTCGGACGGATATATGGCGTTGCTGCCGGGCGCTTCCGAACACAACTCCAGCGAAATGTCGATTCTGGCGAGTCGTTGATCTTGCAGCAAATAATTCGGGATCCTGTATTCGACGAAACCCGAGGCAAACCAAAGCGCGTCGGCGTCGAATCGACGAGGATCCGAGAAATAACGGGGATCGTCAAGCTGGCCGACGAAAGAGGAGGCCGTCGCGAGTCCGCATGTGGGTTTAACGGCAAAATCCGTATAATGCCCGACGCGAATCGAGCATTGCAAAGGATCGAGGTAACCGGATCCGGCGCGCGTGCGAAAGCTTCCTTGGAAGGAGTCGGCGGCAAGCGTACATATCTTTTGCCTGCCATGTTTGCCGGGCGCCGGCGTACATGCGACGAGGCCGGCTTCCTCCAGCTTTTGGACATGAACCGTTACGGTTGCGGAAGAGAAGGAAAGCGCCTCGGCGATTTCCTTTACGCTCATCGGACGTTTGGCCAGCCGATCGAGAATATCGAGTCTCGCCCTGGAGGCCAGCGCTTCGTATACGAACAAGGATTTATCGTCGGTAGTCAGGTAACGAATCGCAATCAGCTCCTTTTAATTAGTTAATATACTAACAAAATGAAGAGATTTATACAAGAAATCCTGCTTTTTTCTTATTTACACAGCAAGAACGTGCTTATATAATTTATATATGAAAGCGATTACGTAGCTTAAAGACTAATTAATCGAAAAAGGTGGCAAAGAGCCGATGGAGGGACGGGGACTTATGGATATTTCTTTCATGCAACGCGATTGGAAAGTCGAGGGAATCGAAGTCGCTACGTTGACCGGCGAGAGAGCAAGAAGCGCGGGCTCCAACGGGAGGATCGGCGACCATGGACAAAGCTGCTCCGTGCGCATCGCGCGAATTACGATTGACGGAGAAGCGGGCTTTGGAAGCACCGGTTTATTGACGGAAGCTATGGCGGAAGCGATTGTCGGCATGCGGCTTATCGATTTGTTCGACGAGAACGGGCGGGTGCTTGAATCGTACCGCATTCCGCTCGAATATCCGATTCTGGACTGGATCGGACGGAGGAAGCGTCTGCCCGTCTACGAGCTGGTGTCGGCCGTCAAGCGCAATGCCGGCACGCCGCTCGTCGTGCCTTGTTACGATACGTCGCTCTACTTCGATGACCTGCACTTGAAGGACGACCGGGATGCGGTGGAACTTCTCAAAGAAGAAGCCGCGCAAGGCTATGCCAAGGGACATCGGAATTTTAAGATCAAGGTCGGTCGCGGCGGCAGGCACATGCCGTTATGGGAGGGCACGAAACGGGACATCGGGATCATACGCGGCGTTGCCGAAGTTGCCGGTCCGGCGGGCAAGATCATGATCGACGCCAACAACGCGTACAATTTGAACTTGACGAAGGAAGTGCTTTCCGCCGTCGCCGACGTCAACCTGCACTGGATCGAAGAAGCCTTCCACGAGGACGACGCCTTGTACGCCGATCTGAAAGAATGGCTGCGCGAGCGCGGGCAGAACGTGCTCATCGCGGACGGCGAAGGGCTTGCTTCCCCTCATCTTGTGAGCTGGGCGAAGAGAGGACTCGTCGACGTGCTGCAATATGATATCATTTATCCGGGTTTCACTCATTGGCTGGAGCTTGGCGCGCGTCTCGACGAAATGGGGGTTAGGTCGGCGCCTCATTGCTACGGCAGCGCCTACGGCATCTATGCGCTGGGTCACATCGCCGCAGCGATCGAGAATTTCGAATTCGTCGAATACGACGACATCGCGATCGAGGGGATGGACGCTTCCGCCTATCGCGTAGAAGACGGCATGTTTTACGTGCCCGATAAAGCGGGATTCGGCCTCGAATTTGACGAAGATGTGTTCGCGAAGCAAGTTCGGGCTGGAGGCTGGAGACGATGAAAGCGAAAAGCGGATAGTCGCTTATTCCATGCATATATGAAAAAATTCGCCTTGGTTTGCGGCGATTGCCGCTGACCAAGGCTTTTTCTAACGAAAATATACTGATCTCGCCTCGCATGTAATTTTTGCCATTTGAAGTTTTGTATACGCAGCCTATTGCATGGGAACAATTGTTCGTATTAATATGAATTAAGAACAAACGTTCGATGGGAGTGAGAAGGATGTCAGCACATAAATGGATGGGCCGAAAAGTCATGATCATTTACTTGGATCAGCAACAGCATGTCAGTCAACGCGTAATCCGCATCCGGAAGGTTAAGAATGGCATCTTATACGCATACGACGAAACGATACGCAAGCCGCGCACTTTCCGCGAAGAACGCGTGCTTGCCATGGAACAAGTGAAGCCCTATGCCTCGTGAGCGCTCCATTCTTTTGGTCGATGGGCAATCCTTTTACGCATCGGTCGAGAAAGCAGCGCATCCCGAATTACAGGACTTGCCGGTAGCCGTGGCCGATCCGGAGCGGCGCAGCGGCATTATATTGGCTGCATGCCCGCTTGCCAAGTCGTATGGCGTAACGACCGCGAGCAGGGTGTTCGAAGGGCTGGCCGTATGCAAGAATCTCGTCATTATCAAGCCCCGGATGCAAAGATACATCACATACTCATTGTTGATTACCCAGATATTCGAATCCTTTACTCCTTTGGTAGAGCCGTATTCGATCGACGAGCAGTTTCTGGACGTAACGGGTTCCGTCGGCTTGTTCGGCTCCGCAGAAGAGATCGCCGCCTTAATCCAGCACAAAGTCAAGCTGTCTACAGGCGTGTGGTCCAGAGTCGGGATCGGGCCGACCAAGGTTCTGGCCAAAACGGCTACGGACAATTTCGCGAAAAAACATCCGGACGGCATCTATCGTCTCGGCTACTCCAATATCGAAAAAGATCTGTGGCCTCTGCCCGTCCATAAGATGTTTATGGTAGCGTCGCGCATGACCCGCCGATTCAAGACCTGGGGAATCGACACCATCGGAGATATCGCCAAGATGGAGCTGCCGAAGTTCAAGAGCTTGATGCGGCGCATGATGGGCAAACAATCGGACATACAGGCCGAATACTATTGGCAGACCGCTCGCGGCATTGACCCTAGCCCGGTCGTCGCTTCGATTAGCGCTCCGCTAAAGTCCGTCAGCCATGGCAAGACGCTTAGAGCTTCTTTGTACACGCAGAGGGAAGATATCGAGGTCGTGCTGCTGGAGCTTTGCATCGAAGTTTGCCGCCGGGCAAGGCGGCTCGGCGTGCAGGGGAGAGTGGTTTCCCTCGGCATGGGAGAAACGGATGGCAAGAAGGGGAACATGTTCAACCGTCAGCTGACGCTGATGCACCCCACTTCGCTTACCCATGAGCTATTGACCGCGGTCATGCGCTTATTCGAGGAGTTCTGGCAGGGCATGCCGGCAACCCATATCATGATTGCCCTGAATCAGCTCTCCAGCGATCAAGTGCAGCAGCTCGATCTTTTTGACGATCGCCGCAGAATATTCGACCTGGAGAAAACGACGGATTCCATAAAGGATCGATTCGGCGACATGGCGATCATGCGGGCATCGTCATTGCTCGATGCAGGGGTAGCTCGCGAGAGGGCGGAGCAGATCGGAGGCCACTTCAAATGAGCAAGCTGGATGGAAACGAGCGCTGGAAATCAAAGATGCTGCTTACCGAACACAAAGAGCAGTACGAGAAGCGGCATGAACATAAACAACAGGGCAGGCCAACGCCTGACGAGCTGAATCAAATTAGAGACTTTATCATCTATCCGCATATGATCACGATGATTCAGAAGTGCATTCAAGATCTGGGTTTTATCCATGTATCGCTAAAATCGGTTTTGGTTAGATGCATGGAATATTTGATGCAAAGGACTACGGACGACTACTATGCGCTCAAGAAAGAACTGAGGTTAAAAAACATTAAAGTACTCGAGGAGGAGACGAACGACGGCATTCTTTATTATCGTTACTTCTGCAGGGGATACGAAGAAAAATTCGGCGTGGTCAGGGAATCCATGCGAACCGAGATTATTTTGCGGATGACGCAATATACCAATGAAATCGGAACGCAGCTGAAATTAAAGTAGATGAGGAGCGCGCCTAACGTCAAGGGCCGGTTCGCGTAAAGCGGATCGGCCCTTGACGCTCAGAAGCTCCACGCTCTCCTTGTAGATTGGACTATTGTACAGAGTCATGGCCCAATAGCCTTGTTAAGGACGGAACTTATACAAGCGGTCCGACGTCTAACTATGTGGCTGATGTAAAAATAAGTAACAGACATTTTTATTGATAAACTAATAAAATTATTGCCTCAGCTGTAAAGGAGTCTGATGTCGTGTATGACAATATTACGGGGCTTCAGTTAAGCCAACGTTTTCATGAAACCTATATCGCGCCTCGTCTTTCGACGATCATACCCAAACTATCTTATGCATCGGCGCTTATCGGCCCGGGCAGCGAAGTTCTTGGTTTCGATACGCAGATGTCTCGCGATCACGACTGGGGGCCGCGAGTGCTGATATTCCTCCAGGAATCAGACGTTTCTCGGCGTGATGCCGTTTGGGAGGCCCTCACTAAGGAAGCCTCTGCAACGTTTAACGGATTCCCTCTCCATGTGGATCAAACGATTGTTACCACAATTCCCGCGTATTACGGCAGACGATTGGGAATCTCGCCCGTCAGCGTATCCGAGGGATTGGATTTACTCGACTGGCTCGTTATCCCTTCTCAAACCTTGGCGGAGCTTACAGGCGGAGCCGTCTTCCGGGATGACTTCGGCGAGCTGACCGTCGTTCGCGATCACCTTCGTTACTATCCGCAAGAGGTATGGCTGTTTCTGATGGCATCCGTTTGGAACAGGATCGGACAGGAAGAACATCTGATGCCTAGAGCAGGTTTTGCCGGAGATGAATTGGGGGCGGCTCTTATCGCTTCTCGACTCATTAGGGACGTCATGAGCCTTTGCTTCCTAATCGAACGGCGCTATGCCCCTTATCCAAAGTGGTTCGGCACCGCCTTCCGGCAACTTGCTTGCGCAAATGAGCTATTGCCTTATCTTACTGCAGCGCAGCAAGCAATAGAGTGGAGAGAGCGTGAACAAGCGCTTTCGGCCTCCTATCAAATCGTTGCACGAATACATAACGAACTGCAATTGACCGAACCAATCGAAGCGAAGGCGCATTGCTTCTTCGATCGTCCGTTCTCGGTCATCGGAGGCAATCGTTTCTCTGATGCATTGGTTTCCAAGATAGAGGATTCATCGTTACGCAAACTTGCTGCCTATAGGTTCGGCGGCATCGACCAAATCAGCGACAACACGGATTTCCGCGCTATTCCAGAACGTTCCCAATCGCCATCCGGCGCGACAAACCCGCTTCGCGCGTTCTTGGAGCGCCTGCAGTAACTTCCTGCTACCATTCCTATTGAGATAACTACAAGTTAAAAAATGACATATCATCCATGTCCCTAGTGGTATAATTGGAAATGACATGGTGTAGGCGTGATCTATTTTGAAATAGGTAGGGAGGTAACGGAAATGCAGACAAATGAGGAAATCAAAGCGGAAGAACGACTTGGGGACATAACGGGAATGACTTGTATTTACGTACCCGTTAACGATGTTTACGAATCTATTCAATGGTACCAAAAGAATTTAGGGTATCAACCTGCAAACAACGAACGTGTTGAACCTGGGATGGCAATGGCTGTTTTGAATGTTCCCGATCAGAGCGGGAATATGCCGACACCTGGTTTAAGGCAAGTCGTACCTGCATTGTTCCTTCACAAATCGGACGAAGAAGGCGGTCGATTGCGATTTTCGTGGTCATTGGACAGCGGCAAACCTCATGCAATGGCTTGTTTCATTACTCCGCGGATCGAGGAGCTTATTAAACGTTTCACGGCAAACGGAGTGAATATTTTAGGAGAACGGATGACAAGCGGACCCAACCTAACGTTCG
>JAQSXN010000260.1 GCA_029256665.1 Paenibacillus sp. | reverse complement strand
ACGACCGTATCCCACTCGGATACGTCGCCGCCGAAATAGCCGTCGAACTTCTTCATCGTCATGCGGTCTCCCTTAAGCCATTCCACGAATTCGTAGGGACCGCTGCCGACGGGATGCTGCTGGAAGACGTCCCAGCCGTTTTCTTCGATATACGTTTTCGGGAAGATGCCTGCCGCTTCTCTTGCCAATCTGTACGGCAAAGCCGGATCGGGCCCGTCCGTAATGATTTCGAAGTGAAGCGGATCGATGATCTTGACTTCTTTAATCGTTTTGTAATTGGCGTGCTGCACGAGTTTATTGTCGAGCGCTACCCGCTCCAGGGAAAATTTGACGTCCTCGGCCGTCAACGGATCGCCGTTATGGAACAATATATTTTCCCTAAGCGCGAAGGACCACGTCGTATCGTTCACCGCCTCGTACGATTCGGCCAGATGGGGATGAAGCGCGCCTGCGTCGTCCCGCTTAAGCAAGTAGCTCTGCAGGTTGACCATGACGCTTTCTGTCGCTATGGAAGTCGTGCCATGGGTATCAAGCGTATCGACGTCCTGCGATAAGGCGATGACGAGCGTGCTGCCATCGCCTGCGCCGGCCTCGGGCTGCGCGGTTGCGGCGCCGGCATCCGTCCCGGCGCTTTCGCTCGGCGTCACGCCGGCATTATTGCCGTTGTTCTGACCCGAGCAAGCCGCGAGCAGCAGCAGTAACGCAGCCAAGAACGTCGAACCCGCCATTTTCAAGTATCGCCTGCTCTTCTCCATATCCAATTCCCCCTCGTCGATAGATCTTGCCTCTATGTTTATTAATACGAGCCTGCGACCTTCAAGCTCTTCTCCAGCGGGTAATGGCATGCAGTCGCATGCCCGCCGTGATCGCCGGCATGCAGCTTCGGCGCCTCCGCCTTGCATAGCAACTGGGATGCGTATGGGCATCTGGTATGAAAGCTGCAGCCGGAAGGCGGGTTAACCGGGCTGGGCAAATCCCCTTCCAGTATGAACCGTTTCCCCTCCGTACGCTGAGACGGGTCCGAAATCGGAATCGACGACAGAAGACCTTCCGTATAAGGATGCTTCGCATGTTGGAACAGCTGGTCCTTCGTTGCGATTTCAACGATTTTGCCAAGATACATCACGGCAATCCGGTCGCTGATATGTTTGACCGCGGGCAGGCCGTGGCCGATAAAAATGTACGTTAGCTTCAGCTCTTTCTGCAAGTCGGACAGCAGGTTCAGAATCTGAGCCTGAATGGATACATCCAGGGCGGATACGGCTTCGTCGCAGACGATCAGCTTCGGCTTTAGCGCTAGCGCCCGGGCAATCCCGATGCGCTGGCGTTGCCCGCCGCTGAACTCATGGGGATAACGGTTCGCGTAGGCCGGGCTTAGACCGACGAGGTCCATCAGCTCCGCTGCCCGTCTGTCTAATTGAGCACCTTCAAGCATTCGATGGGTAATAAGCGGCTCTGCGATCAGATCGCGCACCTTCATTCTCGGATTAAGAGATGCGTACGGATCCTGGAAGATCATTTGGATATCCTTGCGTTTCTCGCGCATTTGCTTGGGCTTCAATTTAAGCAGATCCTCGCCTTCGAACAGCACTTCACCGGCCGTCGGCTCCAGCAAACGAAGAATCAAGCTTCCCGTCGTCGACTTGCCGCAGCCGGATTCGCCGACGATGCCGAACGTCTCGCCTTTGTACACCTTGAAGCTGACGTCGTCGACGGCCTTCAGCTTGGCTTGCTTGCCCGAGAACCAACCCTTCCCGATATCGAAATGCTTGGATAATCCTTTAACCTCCAATAGCGGTTCTTCTTCTCTTAAACTCCTCATGCAGATCCACCTCTCCTTCCTGATGCAGCCAGCATCTCACTTGAGCTCCGGACTTCAGCTTCTCGAGCGCGGGAGCCTCCTTCGCGCATTGGTCGTGGGCGAGCGGACAACGGGGATGAAACCGGCAGCCGCTCGGCATGTTGGACAGCGGCGGCACCGTGCCGGGTATCGATTCCAGCGTGTTCTTGTCGTCGTGCAGCTTCGGCGTGCTATTCATCAGCCCTTTGGTGTAAGGATGTTTAGGCGTGCGATAAATGTCGTAGACGTTGCCCTCCTCGACGATCTGACCGGCGTACATGACGATGACCCGATCGGCCATCTCGGCGACGACGCCAAGATCATGCGTAATGAGCATGATGGAGGTGTTCAGATTATCGCGGAGCTCCTTCATCAGCTTAAGAATTTGCGCCTGTATCGTAACGTCGAGCGCGGTCGTCGGTTCGTCCGCGATAAGCAGCTTCGGTCCGCAGGAGAGCGCAATGGCGATCATGACTCTTTGACGCATCCCTCCGCTTAATTCATGCGGGAACGAATGATAAATCTTTTCGGGACGAGGGATGCCGACCTGCCTGAGCATTTCGATGCTTTGCTCCTTCACCTCGCGCTTAGACAGCTTCTTATGCCTCGATAGCACCTCGGAGATTTGGAGGCCGACCGTCAGCAGCGGATTAAGCGAGGTTAACGGCTCCTGAAAAATCATGGCCATCTCCTTGCCTTGAATTTTGCGAAGCTGCTTCCGGGACAGCTTGGTCAACTCACGGTCCTCCAGCCATATTTCGCCGCCGGCAACCTCTCCCGGCGCTTCGATCAAACCCATGATCGAATACGAGGTGACGCTCTTGCCGCAGCCGGATTCGCCCACGATCCCAAGCACTTCTCCCGCGTCGATCCGGAACGACACGTCGTCCACCGATTTCACCAGCCCATGCTCCGTCCGAAACTGCGTCTGCAAGTGCCGCACCTCCAACAGCTTCTGCTTCGCTCCCATCGCGTTCACCCCATCCTTTGATCGCAAGTCCGTTATGCCGCCTCTCATTGCCTGCGTCCTTTAGCCTTCGGATCGAACACGTCGCGAAGCCAGTCGCCCAGAAACAGAATGCCGAGCACCGTCAATGCGATGGCGACGCCCGGAAAGGTCGAGATCCACCACGAGGTCGCGATATAATCCCTTCCTTCGTTGAGCATGTAACCCCATGTCACGATCGGAGGCTGGATGCCGAGACCGAGAAAGCTGAGCGATGCTTCGAGCACGATATTCCCGCCAACGCTTAGCGTAGAGACGACGATGCAAGTCGAGACCAGATTGGGCAAAATATGTTTGGCCATAATGCTTCGATCCCGCGTGCCGATCGAGCGGGCCGCCCGGATGAACTCCCTTTCCTTTAAGCTGAGCACTTCGGCCCGGATCAAGCGGGTATAAGCAATCCATCCCGTAATGCCGAGCACGACGATCAGCGTCGGCACGCTTGTGCCTAACACCCCGACGATGACCAGCGTAAACAGAATGTTCGGAATCGCCATATTGGCGTCCACGATTCTCATCACGATGGTATCGAACCATCCGCCTCCGTAATAGCCGCTGATGACGCCAAGCGTAATGCCGATCGCCGCCGAGATGACGACGGAAGCGCCGCTGACGACCAAAGTGATCTGCGAGCCGTAGATAATTCGGCTAAGTATGTCTCTGCCCAAGTGATCCGTGCCGAGAATATGCGCCATGGAGCCTCCGTCCACCCAAAACGGAGGGACGAGCCGATTGCGCGCGTTCATGACGCTCGGATCAAACGGCGCAAGCATGGGGGCGAGAAGCGCCGTCAATGCGACAAGGAGCAGAAGCGCGAAGCCGACCGTGCCGGTCTTGCTTCGAAGCAGCAGCTTGGTCCACCTCGCGAGCGGATGAATGGTTTTGGCAACCTCGTATCCGACATCCGGTTTTAACGTCTCGGCATGCGTGTGCACGTTTCGCTTTCCCCCCCTATTCGTATTTGATTCTCGGATCGATGAAGCGATAGGCCATATCGGCGATAAAATTAAGCAAAATAATCGCGAACGCGCTGACGAAAACGACCGCCTGGACGATCGCCATATCCCGAAGGCTGATCGCCTTGACGAGAAGCTGCCCCATGCCCGGCCAAGCGAATACGGTCTCCGTAATAATCGCCCCGCTGACGATGACGGATGCCTGCATCGCCGTGATCGTAATGACCGGAGCGAGGCAATTGCGGAACGCATGGCGATACGTGATAAGAGACTGCGACATCCCTTTGCTTCTCGCCGTGCGAATGTAATCCTGGCCGAGCACGTCCAGCATATTGGAGCGAATGAGTCTCGTCAGCTCCGCAGCCGTCCCTGTCGCGAGCGTAAACGCGGGAAGGACCAGATGCAGCATCGATCCGCCCCCGGAAACCGGGAACAGCTGGAACGTGACGGAGAAGATCAGGATCAGCATGATGGCGAGCCAGAAGTTCGGGATCGCCTTGCCGATCACCGAAGCGCCGGAAATGAGCAAATCCAGAAACGTATTCTGCCTGGTAGCGGACAAGATGCCCAGCGGAATGGCGATCGCAACCGCGAACAGCATCGACACCGAGCCTAGAAGCAGCGTATTGGGCAGTTTCTCAAGCACAATCTGAAGCGCGTCCTGCTGATAGGAGAAGGAGACGCCGAAATCGCCTTGCAGCAGGTCCTTCATATATAAGCCGTATTGCACGTAAAAGGGTTGATTCAAGCCCAGCGACTCGCGCAGCTCCTCGATCTGCTGCGGAGACGCGTTGTCCGAGATCATGAGCGCGACGGGATCTCCCGCGATGTAGATCAGAAAAAAGACGATAAACGAAATAATGAACAAAACAGGGATAACCTGCAGCACATATTTGAGGATATAACGTTTCATTCGCGCCCCCCCTCCTCTCAGTTCGCAGCAGTTGCCGAACTACGCATTTTTTGCGGGCTTGGAAGTCGCGGCGTAACGATTCTCCGGACGTTTCAACCCGAGATGGTCCCGCAGCGTCGTTCCCGAGTACTCCGTCCGGAACAGCCCTCTCCGGCGCAATTCCGGCAAAATATGTTCGGTAAAGTTCGTCAGGTCGGCCGGCAAATGAGGAGCAAGAAGATTAAAACCGTCGCAGCCGCCTTGCGTAAACCACTCTTCCATATGGTCCGCGATTCCCTCCACCGTTCCGGCGAACGTATCGTGGCCTCGGCCGAACGCGATCCATTGCGTTAGCTGGCGGATCGTCAGATTCTCGCGTTTGGCGATATCGACATACACTTGGAACCGGCTTTTTCCTCCGTTTATTTGCTCCACGGGCGGAAGCTCGGGCAACGGACCGTCCAGTGGATAGGTGAACAGGTCCAGATTCATGGATTGGGATAATTGATGCAGTCCGTATTCCGGAACAAGATATTCGTTCAGCTCCTGCTGCTTCTCCTTCGCTTCCGCTTCCGTTTGGCCGATAATCGGCGCAAGACCGGGCAGAATGCACAGCTGATCCGGCGTTCTTCCGTACTTCAGCAGCCGGCTCTTCACATCGGAATAAAATTCTTGCGCGTCCTTCAAATTGTTCTGCGCGGTATAGATCGCTTCGGCGAAGCGTCCGGCGAATTCCCGGCCGTCCTTGGACGAGCCCGCTTGCACCAGCACGGGATATCCTTGAGGCGGACGGGGGATGTCGATGGGTCCCCTCACTTTAAAATGTTTGCCGACATGATCGAGCCGGTGAATCTTGCTTTCGTCTACGAAACGGCCGGCGGCGCGGTCCGCGATTAACGCATCGTCTTCCCAGCTATCCCATAGCCCGGTCGTTACCTCCAGAAACTCGTGGGCTCTCTCATATCGTTGGCTATGCTCCAGATGAACATCTCTGGCGAAATTGTAGGCGGAATGTTCATTGCCCGTCGTCACGATATTCCAACCGGCGCGACCTCGGCTTACATGGTCGAGGGATGCAAACAAGCGGGCGATATTATATGGTTCGCTATACGTCGTGGATGCCGTCCCGATCACGCCTATGTATTTCGTGGCGGCCGCGATCGAAGCTAGCAATGTGAACGGTTCGAAAAAATTGTTGAACGGGCCATACTTGATATTGGAATTAATCGCAAGGCCGTCCGCAATGAAGATGGAATCGAATTTCGCAGCCTCCGCTTGTTGCGAAAGCTTCTGGTAATACCCGATATCCAGCATGTTCATCGGATCCGTATTGGGATGTCTCCATGCCGCCTCGTGATGTCCGATTCCTTGGATAAACAAATTCAAGCGCATTTGCCTTGGCGCTTTGCCCATGCCTCCACTCACCCTTCCCATTCCG
>JAQSXN010000259.1 GCA_029256665.1 Paenibacillus sp. | reverse complement strand
CTGGAGAGCTCGTCGACGCCTTCGTCCGACCGATTGGGCGAGCTTCTCAGAACGGGCTTTGGCGCCGAGTTGGCACCCTTCTTGACGATGCGGAAGCTCCCGGTCGAAGGGCCGATCCGGGCGCTGTTGATTAACGCGGGCCCGCTGTCGCTGGACAAGCTGCCGGCAGCGGCCGCGGAGGCCGCCGAGAAGCTGGCGGAGTCCGGCAACGGTGTTCCGATAGCCATCACCGCCCCTTTTGCCGCGATCGAAGAACTGCACGCCGTCTATGACGGCTCGTTGTTTAAGCTGCTCGGCTATTCTTTCTATTTGCCGGAGCATACGGTAATATCGGAAGGCACCCTGCCTCCCGCCGCCCCTCACCCGGAAAGCTTTAACCTGAACCGCTTCACGGAGGAGTTCAAGCGCGGTCACTTCCCGGCCGCATTCGACTATCTGAGGAGCCACGCAGGAGCGATGGCGGCCGACTATACGTCGAACGTGTTCGGCTTCAAGTCGTTTTTGGGCAACCTCGTCTTTAATATCACCGTGCTGCTCGGCAATATGGAGTACGACGTGAAGGAGCTGGAGAAGGGCAAGTACCGCCACTTCAAGGCGATCGAAGACGCCAGGTTCGCCTCCGAAGCGATTGCATGCCTAAACGTCTTTATCGGGGAGGCCGAAGCGTGCATCGCGGACAAGGCCGCGCTTCCGGGCAATGCCAATATGAAGAAGCTGCTCGACTACATTCACGACCATTACGCGGAGCCTCTGAATTTGACGGATATGGCCAAACATTTTCATTTTAACCCTTCGTATCTGTCCAGCTACTTCTCCGCCCACAACAACGAGGGGTTCGTCGACTACCTGCATAAAGTGCGGATCGAGAAGGCCGAGGAGCTGCTCCGCAAAGGGGACGCCATGATCTCCGAAATCAGCGGCATGGTCGGGTATTCGGATCATAGCTACTTCTGCAAAGTGTTCAAGAAATCCACCGGACTGTCGCCGAGCCGCTACAGGAGACAATGGATGGGCGAGGAGAATGGCTACTCATGATGGGATGGTTCGACCGGTTCAAATATAACGGCTTGTTTATCAAAATGTTCATCATTATGGTCGTCAGCATCATCGCCGTATCCGTTACGTCGACCTTGACGACGATCAATACGTCGGAGCGGGTGTTCATGCAGACGTTCAGCATTACGAACTCCAAAATCATCGCGCAAATTACGAGCAGCATGGACGCGTTTAATTACGCCCTCGTCACCGCGGCCAATACCATGCAGCAGAGCGGCACGATGCGGGGCGTTCTGACGGAAGGGGACGCGGAGTCCATTGAGCGTCAACGCTCTTACTACAGCATGGTGCAGCAGACGAAACGGATTCAATCCAGCCTCGACGCCTACGAGGTCGGGGTCATCGTGACGGGGGTGAACGGCCGCAGCTTTTCGACCGACACGTCGCTATGGCGGTTAGGCGGCGAACAGCTGAAGCAACATCCGATCGCGGTGCGCGCGCTTGCCGAGCCTAGGCGCATCCATTACCAATACGACGACGCCAAGCGGTCCGGCATCGAAGGAGCGGAGCCGACGATCGTCGTCTCCAAGGCGCTGATCGACAGGACGACGGACTATGTGTACGGCGCGGTGTATTTTGCCATGAGGGAAAAGGAATTCAGACGTTTTTACGGGAGCTTCACGAGTCTCGGCAACGATGTTGCGGTGGTCGACGGCTCCGGCGTCATCGTATCGGCCAATCGTACCGAGTGGTTAGGCACGGAATCTCCGGAGCTGCTCCAATATGCGAAGCGGATGGAGGAGCAGTCGCTCGCCTCCGTGGACGTTCGGATTATGGACAGGGACCAGATCGTCCTATCGAGGTATCTCCCATCGCTTGGCCTCTATGTAGTGAACCTGGTGGATAAAGAAGCGGCGATCGGACAATTGACCGACACGAGGGCGATTTTCTTCAGCAGCATCATTATAGTCGGCATCGCGCTTATCGTCGTGTTTCTGATCTCGAGACGTCTCACGAAGTCGCTCTCGCGGTTGGTGAAACAGATCTCCACCATCTCCAAATACGAATTCGATCATCATGTCGCCGTAAACGGAAGTTACGAGACAAGGCAGCTAGGCCAAGCGTTCAACGCGATGATGGACGAGCTGCAGGAGTACGTGAAGGAGCTTGTGCATACGCAGAAGCAGCAGCGAAACGCGGAGCTGGAGGCGCTCCAGCAGCAGATCAATCCGCACTTCCTGTACAACACGCTCGCATCGGTGAAGTTCATGGTGCAGCAGGGCAGCAAGGAGAAGGCGGCGGAGACGATCAATGCGCTTATTTCCCTTCTGCAGAACGCGATCGGCAACGTCAGCGAGACGATTACGCTCAGCCAGGAGCTCGTCAACATGCGCAACTACGTGTTCATCAACCATGTCCGTTATGGCGAGCGCATCAAAATGAATTACTTCGTCGCGCCGGATTGCTTGGGCTATCACGTGCCCAAGCTGATGATCCAGCCGTTTATCGAGAACGCCTTCTTCCACGGCTTCAACCGGAAGGCGACCGGCAACATTTATTTCATGGCGGCCAAAGAACCGGACGCGCTCGTATGCGAGGTCGTGGACGACGGCGACGGCTTCGATCCGGCGGCCAAGAACGAAGAGAAGCTCGCCAGGCAGAAGGGCAAGCGCCAGCTGTTCACCGGCATCGGCGTCCGGAACGTGCACGATCGGATCAAGCTGCTTTATGGGGACGGATATGGGGTTACGGTCGCAAGCGAGCCGGGGGAAGGAACCCGGATCAAAATCCGCATCCCGTTAATGAGCGAGAATTCTCCCAAAGACCATTTATAAAACGAGCCGCGATGCCCATAGCATCGCGGCTTCTTTAATATGGAAGCCGTTATTTGCACGCGCCGGAATAAAAATCGTCCAATAATCCAAAGATACTCCAAATGACTGCAGGCTGGGTCCGCGCAACTGGTAACAATCCGACAATTGAAGGCAAAAATCCTCATAACGCCTCCGATTTCCCGAATGCTAAGATGTTATCAGGAAGCGGCAAACGCTTTCAGCACATATAAAAAAATGGAGGTCTGGACAGATGAAAAAAATGATGGCCCTTCTGCTCGCGGGCATGATGGCCGTAACGGCCGCGTGCGGTTCGAACGCGGACAACACGACGAACGAAGGCGGCAACACCGGCGGTAACAACGCGGCGGAGACAACGGATGTTACGGTTTGGGCATGGGATCCGAACTTCAATATTAAAGCGATGAACATCGCGAAGGACGCTTACGCGAAGAACAATACCGACGTAAACGTCGAAATCATCGAGAACGCGCAAAACGATATCGTTCAGAAGCTGAATACGGGCATGAGCTCGGGCACGACAAAAGGTCTTCCGAACATCGTGTTGATCGAAGACTACCGCGCGCAAAGCTTCCTGCAAGCGTACCCCGACATGTTCTACCCGCTGACGGACAGCTTCAAAGCTTCCGACTTCGCGGACTACAAGCTGGGACCGACTAGCGTGGACGGCAAAAACTACGGTCTTCCGTTCGACTCCGGCGTAACGGGCCTGTACGTAAGAACGGACTATCTGGAGCAAGCCGGCTATTCGGCGGCCGACATGCAAGACATCACTTGGGACAAATACATCGAGATCGGCAAAGCGGTTAAAGAAAAGACGGGCAAAGACATGCTGTCCCTTGACCCGAACGACCTCGGCATCCTGCGCGTCATGATTCAATCCGCAGGCTCCTGGTACCTGAAAGAAGACGGCAAAACGGCTGATCTGGCCGGCAACGTCGCTCTTCAAGAAGCTTTTGAAACATACAAAAAAATGATGGATGCCAACATCGTGAAGATCCACTCCGACTGGAGCCAGTTCGTGGCGAACTACAACAGCGGCGCCGCGGCTTCCGTGCCGACAGGCAACTGGTTCACGCCTTCCATCACGGCTGCTGCCGACCAATCCGGCAAATGGGCCATCGTTCCGCTTCCTAAGCTGAACAACGAGAAATCGGTTCACGCATCCAGCCTTGGAGGCAGCTCGTGGTACGTCCTGAACGTGCCGGGCAAAGAAGCGGCCGCGAAATTCCTCGGCGCTACGCTGGGCAGCGACGTAGAGCTGTACCAAACGCTCGTAACGGAAATGGGCGCGATCGGCACGTACAAGCCGGCAGCCGAAGGCGAAGCGTACAAAGCGAAGAACGAATTCTTCGGCGGCCAAGAAATCGTGCAGGATTTCGCGAAGTGGACGGCAGAAATTCCTAACGTCAACTACGGCATGCACACGTACGCGGTCGAGGACATCCTCGTCGTCGAGATGCAGAACTTCCTGAACGGCAAGGCAATCGACGCGGTTCTCTCCGACGCTCAGAAACAAGCGGATTCCCAGCTGAAATAACTGTAATTATCAATAATCGAAGTTCAAAAAGTTCGGTTTTCAGTATGAGAAAGTAATGGGAAGCGGGCTTTTTGAACATCCATACAGAGAACAAGAACCTTGGACAGCCGCTTGCTGCCTTTCGATAAGTGGCGAGCGTGCTGATTCGAGGTTTCTTTCATTGGAATAGGAGGCAAGGCCATGAACTTGAAGGCGAAGACGAACACCATCAGTTGGTCTTTCGTAGCCATAGCGATTATCATGATTTGCGCGTTTTACTTTTACCCCATGGTGCAGGCGCTCATCATGTCGTTCCAATCCGGAACGGGCACGAACCTGTCGTTCGTCGGCATCGACAACTACACAAGGCTGCTGTCGGACGCTACATTCATCACCGCGCTAAAGAATACGTTTATTTACCTGATCATCCAGGTGCCGATCATGATCCTGCTTGCCATGTTCATCTCGGTGCTGCTTAACGACAAAAACTTGAAGTTCAAAGGGTTTTTCCGTACCGCGATTTTCCTTCCGGCCGTTACTTCCCTGGTCGCTTATTCGGTTATCTTCAAATATTTGTTCGGGCTGGACGGCCTGATTAACACGATGCTGCTGAAATTGCATATCGTTAATGCTCCCATCGAATGGATCACGGATCCGTTCTGGGCCAAAATCACGATCATAATCGCCATTACTTGGCGTTGGACGGGGTACAACATGATTTTCTATCTGTCTGCCCTGCAAAATATCGATCATTCCATCTACGAAGCCGCGCGCATCGACGGCGCATCCGCGTTCAAACAGTTCACCAGCATTACCGTTCCGCTGCTTAAGCCGATTATCTTGTTCACGTCCATCACGTCGACGATCGGCACGTTGCAGCTGTTCGATGAAGTCATGAACATTACGAAGGGCGGACCGGGCAACGCCACGATGACATTGTCGCAGTACATCTACAACCTATCCTTCAAATATACGCCGGACTTCGGCTATGCGGCGACCGTCTCGTACGCGATCGTGATCCTCATCGTCATCTTCTCGATTCTACAGTTCAGACTGGCAGGTGAAAAAAATGCGTAACGTAAAAAGAACGCTTATGTACGTCTTCCTCAGCTTGGCCGCGATTATTTCGATCTTCCCGTTCATATGGATGATCGTCAGCGCGACGAACAAGTCGGTGGACGTTACGCAAGGCCGTCTGCTGCCGGGCAGCCATTTGATCGATAATCTGAACAAAGTGTTCGACACCGTCGATCTGGTTCCCGCTCTGCTTAACTCGGCGAAAATATCGGTCACGACGACGATTCTCGCCATGCTTATCGCATCTCTTGCCGGTTACGGCTTCGAAATTTACCGGAGCAAAGCAAAGGATGTCGTGTTCAGTATTCTTCTGCTCTCCATGATGATTCCGTTCGCCGCGCTGATGGTGCCGCTGTACCGGATGTTCGGCACCATCTCGCGGACGGTGCCGATTATCGGAATCGACACGATCTCCTCGGTGATCCTGCCGACGGTGACGACCGCGTTCCTGATCTTCTTCTTCCGCCAGAGCACGAAGATGTTCCCTCGCGACATGCTGGAAGCGGGACGAATCGACGGCTTGAGCGAATTGGGCGTTTTCTTCCGCATTTACGTGCCGACGATGAAAACGACTTACGCCGCCGCCGCGATTATTACCTTCATGTCGAGCTGGAATAATTACCTATGGCCGCTCGTTGTGTTACAATCGCCTGAGAAACGGACGATTCCGCTGCTCATTTCGAATCTGGGCTCC
>JAQSXN010000258.1 GCA_029256665.1 Paenibacillus sp. | reverse complement strand
TAGCCGTAGGCTGCTTATAAAGCTTGCCGAGCAAATACGACTGGGCGATCATAAACAATCCGCCCGTTACCCAATAGAGCGAAATCGCCGCAGGGGCGAACATCGCGAACGCCCCCATCATAATCGGCGAAAGATAGCCTAGAAACGCCATCTGCTTCGCTTGTCCGTTTTGGTTTCCGATCTGGGACACCTTGAACTGCAAGAAATACACGATAGCCTCAATGATCGGCAGCAGCATATCCGGTTCGCCGAGCTTGAACCAAAGGAACGAATGCGTGGACAGCTCCGGCGTCATCCGAATCGCCGAATACAACCCCATCAGAATCGGCATCTGGATCAGCATCGGCAGACAGCCGATCGCCAGCGGATTAACGTTATGCTTCTGGTACAGCGCCATCGTCTCCTGCTGCTTCTTGGAGAGACTGTCCGCGTCCTTCTTATCTTTGAACTTGGCCTCCAGCGCCTTCAGCTCCGGCTGGAGCGCCGCCATCTTGCCTTTCATCGTCATTTGCGACTTGAACTGGCGAAGCATAAGCGGGAACAACGCAAGCCGAATAATAATCGTAATCGCCATAATGGCGAAGCCGTAGTTGTCTTGGAATAACCCCGCGATCCAGACGATAAATTCCGACAGCGGGTAAATCACGTAATGATTGAATACGCCGGGCGTATCCCCGTCGATCGTGCCTGTCGTATTGCCGCAGCCGGTAATGGCGAACAAGCCGACGAGCAGAATCGTTAAGCTGGCAATCCGTATCGCGGTGGAACGGGACAGAAACGCGAATGTTGTTTTATTAGGCATATATAGCCTCCTCGTTGGTATAGTTGTTGCTTCCCCAACGAGGCCGCGCACGCTGAATCGTCATCATCCGGCGCAGACTTGCGTTTCACGTAGCGGATCAGCCACAGGCCGACCGCCATGACGAAGGACGTCAGCTGCGGCAAAGCAATCAGCCACAACTGCGTCCGTGAAGCATCGCTTGCGTACTCCGCGCTCGACTCGCTCAGATGAATCGTATATGAATACGCGATCGTGCATAACAAGCTGATCGAGAACAAATACGGCAGCCAATCGTGCAGCTCTAACTCCAACATGCTCGCGTTCCCTCCCTTCACTCATTCGTTAGTTCCATTCTAAAACATATCGCTCGAAATTCATACGAAACGATTATGGTTCGGGTAACAATTATTCTCTTGGCGTCCTCAACCAACGGTGAATGCCAAAAAACCGGCGCTCTCTCCGCTCAACGCGAAGCCTAGGTCGCCGGCCATTGTGAGCCGCTAAACCAATCCTTCCATCTCCACCGATGCCATGACAAACGCGCCGACGCCGTGCAGATCGTTGCTGCTGGTCGGTCTGGTCACGTAGTTCTCGTAGTCGCCGGCCGACGTGCCGATGCAGATGTTCGGCATGACGAAACGTCCCGTCTCGTCCGTCTCCATGACGGCAGCCAGTCCCGCGTAGCCTCGGCGGGCCGCCTGCAGCCCCTCTTCGCCTATCAATCCGCGTTTATAGGCCTTGGCGATGCCGTAGACGAACAGGCTGGAGCATGACGTCTCAAGCCAATTGTCGGCCAGATGCCCCTTGTCGACCACTTGATACCACAGCCCGCTCTCCGCATCCTGGTAACGGACAAGCGCCGCAACGACGCTAGCCAGCTCGCCCGCGAGCGTCTCCCAACCCGCGTCGCTCTCCGGCAGCTCGTCCAGAAACTGCGCCAGCGCCAGTACATACCAACCGAGCGACCGCCCCCAGAATTCGGGCGAGCGGCCCGTAACGGGATCGGCCCAAGGCATCGCCCGGCTTTCGTCCCATGCGTGGTAGAGCAGTCCGGTATCCTCGTCTTTCATATGCTGCCGCATAAGCGCTTCCTGCTGCAGCACCAGCTCGCGAAGTCCGTCGTCGCCGTACGCATTGGCGTACTTCAGCGCGAACACGCCACCCATATAGAGGCCGTCCAGCCACATATTATACGCGTATTTGTCCTTATGCCAGAAACCGCCCTCCGACGTGCGGTTCAGCGTATGGAACAACGCCCGCAGCTTCTTCGCGGCTACGCGGTAGCGCTTATCGCTGCCTCCGCCACGTTCATCTAACCGGAAGAGCAGCAGGCCGGGTTGTATCGCATCCAGCTCATCTCGGGCGAACGCGAAGTTGCCTTCGGCGTCCACCAGCTTGTCGACGTAACGTTTGATATAATCGTCGTACCGCTGATCCCGGTCATGCTCCCACACCATCTCCATGCCGCACAGGAACACGCCCTGATGATAATGCCAGCGCCAAGCCGGCGGCAGCTCCTCCGGAGCATATCGGTCCATTAACGACTCGCAAGCCGCTTTGGCCCACCCGATCGGCGATGTCACCGTCTGTTCTGCCATGTTACTCATTCCTCTCCCGTCGTTGATGTGCGTTCAGACGCTAAGTGTATCCTGCAACCTTTGCCTTTGCCCGTTTCTCATAAAATCTCATAAAAGCCTTCCAGCTGTTCCCGCGTCACGCCCGCGCCAGCCGACCAGTTTGAACCTGTCCCGGCCAGTTCCCGGCACAACGCGCGGATGAGCAGCGCCTGAGTCGCGGCGTTCATATCCCCTTCCGTCAGACCTTTGCCCAAATGGACGGGACGGGGCATTCCGGGATACGCATCCCCGCTCTTGATCTGCGCCACGTTCGGCGCCGAAGGCGAATGCGCGAGCTCCCGCGAGAAGCCGCCGTCTCCTCGAAGCAACAGACTCATGTTACGCTGGGTCGTCCGAAGCACGAGCGCCAGCTCATCATTCGTCATCGCGGGTTTCATATACGAAAGCAGATGCACGGGATTGCGAATGTAACACATATCCTCGGTCGTCTCTTCCGCCAGGGCCCGCAGGATGCTTCCGTAAATCTCCTTCTCCCGGGGCATTAGGCGCCCGAAGCCGCCGTAGAACAGATGCAGCTTAAACGTGCCGGATATCCGGACGTACGGCGAGCCTTCCCCCCACAGCCCGGAGACCGGGTCCTGCACCCTTTCAAAATAACGAAACGCCTCCGCCGCATAACGCTCCCGCTCCGCTTCCGCCAATCCCTTTACGTAGGGATGCGAGCAGGACAACCGGTCGCAGCCGCGCCAGCTATTGCTCAGCTCCACGCTCGCAAGCCACGCCCGGTACGTCTCGGGCGATGCCATATACGATGGCGCCGACTCCCGCGGCACTGGATACGGCGGCTCGCCGCCCAGCTTCCGCAGCGCCCCCGTGCCGTAGCCGATCGCGCGAGACACCATGACTTCGTCCTCCCGCATGGCGGGATCCTCATCGAAGAAATAACCCGTCGCCTTATCCTGCTTTCCTTGGAAAAAAGCGACCATTCGCTCCCGCACCGAATCCGGCATGCCGGGAAGCAGCCCCAGCCGCTCCAGCATGTTCAAGGCTTGCGCCGTGGATTCAATGTCTGGCATCTTGCCATCCAGCTCGCGCGAGCTGGCGGCATAATAGAAGCCGCCAGATACGCGATCGTATTGGCCAGCGAGCCACGGCAGCAGTCCCGCGAACAACCCGTCCATTTTAACCAACAGGCCGTCTATCTCCGCTCGTTCTGCCGCCTGCTCTGCGCGCAAACCGCCGCCAGCCTTCTTTACGCTGTCATCTGCCATGTAAGGACGCCTCCCGCGCTAGCCCTTGATAGATCCCAACATCGCGCCTTTGGCGAAGTGCTTCTGCAAGAAAGGATACACGAGCAGAATCGGCAGCGTCGCCACGACGATGACCGCCATCTTGATCGTCTGATCCGGAGGTGGTACTGCCGAATCGAGGTCGGAGCTGTAATCCATGCCGCTGGCCAGCACGACGATTTGGCGAAGCAGCACCTGGATCGGCCACTTCACGCTGTCGTTCAAATAGAGAATCGCGCTTAAGTACGTGTTCCAATACGTTACCGCATAGAAAAGCGACAATGTTGCGATGGCCGGCATGGAAAGCGGAAGCACGATCCGGAACAGAATGCCGAAGTCGTTGCAGCCGTCGATCTTGGCCGATTCCTCCAGCCCTTCGGGGATATTCTGGAAGAAGTTGCGCATGATGATGAGGTTAAACGCGCTGATCGACGTCGGAACGACGAGCGCCAGATAGCTGTCGATCATGCCGAGCTCGCGAACGACCAAGAAGGTCGGGATCAATCCGCCGCTGAACAACATCGTGAACACGACGAGGAACATGATGCCCCTTCGTCCGTCAAGGTCGCGTCTTGCGAGGCCATAGGCCATAAGCGCCGTCAGCAGCATGCTGAACAGCGTGCCGAATACCGTTATGCCGACCGAAACGCTCATCGCGCGGAAGATCGTGTCCGTCGAGAAAATAAACTTGTAAGCGTCGAAGCTCCAGACGGTCGGGAACAAAATGAATTTTTTGACCGCCATCTCGGCGCTTGTCGTGAAGGAGCCGGCGACGACATGCAGGAACGGGAGCACCGTAACCAGCGCGATAATCGCGAGCAGCGTATAGTTGACGACGGCGAACACGCGTCCGCCGATCGTTCTGTCTTCCACCATGGGGTTTGCCTCCTTAGAAGAAGTTCAATAAGTCCGCTTTTGATCACGAAGAATGCCCAGAAGCATACTCGACATCGAATCTTGAACTCAGCCGGACCTTCCGGTGCTCACGTAGCTCCACTACGCTCCGCTCCTCAGTTCCTAGCTTCATCCAATCTTCTCGGTGCTGAAAACCAAACTTATTGAACAATCATTTTATGTTTAGTACACGCCCTCTTCGCCCATTTTTTTGGCAAGTTTGTTGGCCAGAACGACGAGCACGAGGCCGATGAACGACTTGAAGAAGCCGATGGCCGTACTGTAGCTGAATTGTCCTTGCTGCAGCGCCGCCGTATACACGTACGTATCGATAATTTCCGCCACGTCGCGGTTCATGGAATTAAGGAGCAGGTACACATGCTCGAAGCCGAGCTCGAGGACGTCCCCGATTTTCAGGATGAGCAAAATAATGATGACGCTCCGGATCGCCGGAAGGGTAATATGCCAGACTTGCCGAAGGCGGCCTGCGCCGTCCATGCGCGCAGCTTCGTACAGCTGCGGGTCGACCGACGCGATCGCGGCCAAATATATGATCGTTCCCCAGCCCGCCTCGCGCCATATCACCTGGATGATATAGGTTGGCCGGAACCATTCGGTGCTGAGCAGGAAATTGATTTTTTCGAAGCCGAAGTATGCCAGCATTTCATTGATGATGCCGCCGTCCATGGTCAGCATGACGAAGCCGATGGACACGATGATGACCCACGACATGAAATGGGGCAAATAGACGAGCGTCTGGAAAAAACGTTTGAAGAACGTAATTCTCACTTCATTCAGCATCAAGGCGAGCAAGATCGGAATCGGGAAATAAAAGAGCAGGTTCATGCCGAATAACAGTAGCGTATTGCCGAGTATCATCAGGAAATCCGGTTCGGTAAACAGCCTTTCGAAGTGCTTCAGTCCCACCCATTCGCTGCCTGCAAAGCCCCAGTGCGGCTTGTAATCCTGGAACGCGATCGTAAGTCCGAACATGGGAATATACTTAAACGCGATAAAATACAGAATGCCGGGCAATATCATGACGTACAGCCATTTGTTCCGCCACAGGCGTCGCTTCAGTTCGCTACTGCTGCGGAGTTTTACCTCCGGTTGTTTCATCTCCGTTGCTGCGTGTTGCATGCTGATTCTTCCTTTCCTCTGGGAGTGGATGCGCCGGCGCCGAGAGACGGTGGCGGGAAGCGGAGGGCCTGCTGGCTGCCATCCGCTTCCCAATCGCACCCGATTTCCCTATCCCGCGCTGCGGCTACTGCTTGAACGCCGCCGAGAACTCTTCGATGATTTGCGCGCCGCCGCGGCCTTTCCAGTCTTCTACCGCCTTGTCGAAGCCCGCTTTGTCGATATCTCCGTAGATATACTTGTACGTCGCATCCTTGATCAGCTCTTGCAGCTGCGTGCCCTTTTCCGTGAATGTAGCAGAGTCAAGCGGCGCCGTCGGATCGTGAATCGCGATCTTCTCGCTCTCCGGGATAAGCTGCTCGGCGTGAACGCGCACCGCCAGATCGTGGAAGCCTTCCAGCATGCCGTTGGTTTCCGGCTCGCCGATCACGCTGTCCTTGAAGCCTTTTACTTCGCGTTCCGTCAGCTCCGCGTTGTCG
>JAQSXN010000257.1 GCA_029256665.1 Paenibacillus sp. | reverse complement strand
GCACTCATGATGAGACGAATGGTACAAGCTTCTTTGTGCGGGACGTTGGTTTGGTTCGGCGTGATGCAAGTGGGCGGCGGCGGGCTGGCATGGCAGAACAAGGCGGTTCAAGCAGCAGGGAATGCCAGCGAATTTCGCAGTATTACCTATCAATACGAGGCCAAGTCGCTGTTGGCGAAGCCGAGAGGTCAGTCCGGCGCAGCATCGACGACTAATGATATAGCGACACAGGATGAGCGGCATCAAGGAAAGACGGATGAAGGGAACGACGCTGGCGGCCTAGACACCGAGGAAGAACGCGACAGTATTGGCGCAAGCAGCGCTACAAACGAAGGCGGCTATGCAGCCGCAGCGACTGGAAGCAACGTCGGTACAGGCGGTGAGAAGGACGAAGAGGGGACGCATGGCGAGAAGTCGACTGCCGTTCCGGCTGCGGACGGAGGAGCCGCCGCGAAGCCGGAAGAGGGGACGCATGGCGAGAAGTCGACCGCCGGTGCGGTTGCGGACGGAGGAGCCGCGAAGCCGGAAGAAGGGAAGCCGAGCGGGAAGCCGACTGCCAGCCCGGCCATTGACGGACAAGCCGCGGTGACGGCAAGCAAGGTCGTCTATTTGACGTTCGACGACGGGCCGAGCCGGCATACGCCGGAGGTGCTGCGCATTTTGAAGCGGGAAGGAGTGACTGCGACGTTTTTCCTGCTGGGAGAACAAGTGGAGCGTCAGCCTGAGCTCGTTAAGCAGATTGTAGCCGAGGGGCATGCGATCGGCAATCACACGTACGATCATGTCTACGAGGAGCTTTATGGCAGCTTCCGGAATTTCGCGGAACAGATTATGCGGACGGATGACGCGATTTATGCGGCGTCGGGCATTCGGACGACGCTTGTCAGGGCGCCGGGCGGGACCTACTCCAACTTTGATAGAGGATACTTCGACGCGATGAAGGCGGCCGGTTATCGGGTGCACGACTGGAACGTGGATAGCGGCGATTCCAAACGGGCCTTGGTGCCCGCCACGGAAATTATCGCGAACATACGTGGCTCCAAAATCGCGAACACGCTCAACGTGCTGATGCACGACAGCGTCGGCCATGCCGAGACGGTCAAAGCGCTGCCCGACATCATCTCCTATTATAAAAAACTAGGATACACGTTTGCCGCGCTTAACGAGAAGGTAGAGCCGATGCAATTTCAACTGGCCGGCAAGTCAAAATGGAGCCGCGTCGCCGTAGCCGAAGCGGACAAAACAACGCTCGCCGCTTTCGCGTCGAGGCTGAATCGGGGAACCGGTTCATCGCGGCAGTCGGGGCCCGATCTGATCGTCCATCGCGGAGAGGACACGCTCGAGCTCGATCGATCCGAATACGAGTTGGTGAACGGCTCTATCCATGTTCCGCTCGGCAAGCTGAGCGAGTGGCTCGGAGGGACTGCGGCGCTGGACGAGAAGGAAGGGGTCATCGAGGTTACGCTTGAGGGGCGGCAGTGGTACTGGCTGGCGGATAGCTTCCCGCAGAAGCCGGGAGTAGAGGAGCGGCTGGACGTGCCGATCCGCGCGACGCTTGCTCAATTCGGCATGGAAATCGAGGATTACGAGTTTACCACGGAGCGGAGAGAGGTTTGGATTCAGGAATAACGATCCGTACGCCGGGTTATTAGGACCCGAGGTTCGATTTCAAAATATCCGGTTTTTAGCGCCAAAGCCGAATCTAGCAGGTCTAAACGGGAGAGATGCTGGCGACACTGAAAAGTAGATAGATTTATTTTTCAGGAGGCGACAGTGAGATGATAACCCCTCAATTCATAGGATCGGAGCAAGAATACGACCATACGGGCGCGAGCATGCACCATGCGTGGGCGGAGCCGCCGCAAGTGTTGCTGCACAGACTTCAGAGCAAGGCGCAGCAAGTGCTGGTCGGCAAACAAGCCATTATTAAACATCTGTTAACCGCCATGCTGGCTGGAGGACACGTGCTGCTGGAGGATATTCCCGGCGTGGGCAAAACGCTGCTTGCCGGAGCGATGGCAAGAACCGTCGGCGGCGAGTTCAAGCGGATCCAATTTACTTCGGACATGCTGCCCGCGGACGTGACGGGAGGTTTGGTGCTGGACGGCAAGACGGGCGAGCTGGGGTTCCGACCCGGCCCGATCATGGCCAACGTCGTGCTTGCGGACGAGATCAACCGGACGTCGCCGCGGACCCAGTCGGCTCTTCTGGAGGCGATGGAAGAAAGAAGAGTGACGGTAGAGGGCAAAACGAGGCGGCTTCCGGTCCCTTTTATGCTGATCGCGACGCAGAATCCGCTGGACTTCGAAGGCACGAACCGGCTGCCCGAAGCGCAGATGGACCGGTTTATGATGCGGCTGTCGATCGGTTATCCGGGAAGCGCGGACGAAAAAACGATTTTGGAGCAATATGCCTTAGGCAGAAGAGTGGAGCCGGAGCGAGTCCGGCCGGTCATCGCGACGCAGGAATGGCTGCAAATGCAGGCCGAAGCGAGACAGGCGCATGTGCATCCCGCATTGCTGGATTATATGGTAGCGGTCGCGAATGCCAGCCGCAGAATGCCGGAAGCCCTACTCGGACTTAGTCCGCGAGCGCTGAGGGACTGGCTGAGGGCCGCGCAAGCCGCGGCGTATATCGAAGGAAGAGGCTACGTCATCCCGGACGATCTGTTGGATACCGCCGAGCCGGTCCTTTCGCACAGAATGGTTATGAAGGGCGGGGCTGCGGCTGCAAGCGCGGGGGAAGCCGCCAGACAGCTTGTAGCCAAGCTGGTCCGCCAGACGCCGCTTCCGCCCGAAGCGAACGCCGTCTACGGAAGCAGGGGGCGGCGATGAAGACGGGCGACGCGAGAACGGGACAGGGACGCGGAGCGAAGCGCGGCGATCGCAAGCAAGGCAAAAAGGCGGGCGGGTCCGCGTTGGGTTACCGCACGAGATGGATCGCGTGGAGCCTGATCGTCTTCTCGATGGCGGGCTGTTTGGCAGCTGCCATTATTCGCGGCGGGGCGCTGGAGTGGTATGCTTCGGCGGTTCTGCTCGGGATAACGGTATTTAGCGGCTTGCTGCCGCTCTTCGCTTCCAGAGGGATTTCCGCCGTCCGGCACCTGCCTGCGGATGATGTGACGGCTGGCGACGAAGCGGAAATCAAGGTTGCCATCGAACGGCGGTGGCGCATGCCGTGGGTCTGGATATCCGTTCAAGAAAGAGCGCAGAACGGAACGGTCATGACGCCGTCGGCGATGGTATTTCATGCGGTCGCGTTACCTGGGGCAGCCTCGCGAACGGAAGTTGTTTATTCGGTTCGCAAGCTGCGCAGAGGAGTGTACGTCTTCCGCGAAATGACGGTAACGGTGGGAGATTGGCTCGGATTGACGGCGATTCGCAGAACGTTGCCCATAAGCGGCGAGCTTCCCGTCTGGCCGGCTCCTCCCGCCCATGCTTGGAGCGAACGCGCTCATCAAGGGGCTGCAAGCCGGGAGCTTGCCGACGTCGCCGCGTTGGCGGGCTCTTATGACTGGAGAGGCGCACAGGGGGATTCGATATCGAACAAGCTTCAGGCCGCTCCCGGCTTGGGTCCGGACAGTCGACCCTACCGGGAGGGCGATTCTCTGCGCCATCTCGACATTCGAGCTGCAGCGCGCGGCAGAGGCTTTCGCGTAAAATCGCATGCGCCGGAGCGGCCGCAAGCCGTTACGTTATGGATCGACACGTCGGCCGAGGGCTACGGGCATCAAGATGCCCGGTTCGAAGCATGCATCGGCAGAACGGCGCTGGAAGCTAGACGATTGTCGGGAGCCGGAGCATGCGTAAGAGTCGCGACAACGAGCTGGACGATTGAGTTAAATGGCGAAGAAACGAGCCGGGATCGGCACCGGGAGCTGCTCGACTTGCTTGCGCGGCTTCGCGCGGACGAAGGGCGGGATGAGGCGGATGCGGCCGAAGGGCTGCAACATGCGGCTGTGCAAGGCGGCGAGGCTTTGCACATTTTTAGCGGGGATTGGCGGACGGTCGATCGCTGGCTCGCAATGTCCGCGCATGCGGACCGGCAAAGCTGGCAAAGCGGCGGCACTTCGCTGCACTTGGCCATGGAGGGCGAGCTGCTGACGCAAGAAATGCGCGACAACGGGAAGAGGCTCGAAGAACACGGCTTTAGCGTAAGCTGGATACCGCTTGCGTTAGCCGATGCGGCGTGGCCTTCGGCAGGGAAAGGAGCGGAGTCCCATGCAATCGGATAAACGGAGAGTCGCCGACCCCTATGACCTAGGACCTCAAGCCGAAGGCTCGATCGTCTATCGGCTCCTAACGAGCATCCTGTTGTTCGGCCTTTTGGCCGAATGGCTGTTGCCGTGGACGGGGGCCGGGGAATGGTCGGTCATTTATCATCCCATGCCGCTCCTCGCGATCGTCGGCTTCATGCTTGCGGCGGGATTGTTCCGGATGCCGTGGATTCTGTCTTTTTTGGTCCATGCCATGATTTGCGTATTCTGCCTGATGTGGCTCTACAAAGGAGAAGGGCAGAGCTCGGTCGATTGGCTTATGGCGTTTCCCGCGCTTATCGGAGATAATGTCGCGCTTATGATGCGCAGCGGTCTATGGGCCATGTCGGGCGAGCTGCGGACGCTGATGTTATTCGCGGGCTGGGCGATGCTGGCTCCAGCGTTGCAGGCGCTCGTCTGGATCAGGCAAGCGGCGCTTGGCATCGCGGCGGTAACGTTAGTATATTTGGGGATGCTGCATGTATGGATGGGCATGGACGTGCTCGGCGGATTTCTCCGCACGACGGCGGAGGGCTTGCTGCTCGCGGCGATCGTCACGGTACCCAGGGTCCGCAGAGTGCTTGACATCAGCGAAAAAAGATTGCGCGGCATCGATAAAAGCTGGCTGGCCGGCGCGATGTTCATCACGCTGGTCATCGCGGGTGGCGCCCTGCTCGCAACGGTGGATCGCGAGAGCGAGCTGGCTCCCGCGAAATGGACGACGGCGATGACCGATCGGCTGCAGCAAGGCATCAGCTCTATCGGAGGCGACGGCAAAGCCGTTGCGACGATGCGTCATATGAACGGAGGGCAACTCGGCAGGGCGCTGACGGGCTACGGCTTCGACGACAGCGAGCTCGGCATGCCGCTCAGCAGCGATGACCGAATCGTATTCAAGGGATTGTCGCCGGTACGCGCGTACTGGCGCGGCGAGACGAAATCGACGTACGACGGCAGAGGCTGGAGCAGCGCCGAATGGCCGCTGACGCTGAAGCCGGTGGCGGATGGGGAGAAGGCGGCGGCCGCGGCCGCTTCGCCTAGTATTGGCGGCAAGCTGATCGGCAGAGAGGTCGAGCAGACGCTGGTATGGGAGGACCCGATCGCGGAAATGCCGATTTTTGCCTCCGGGGTGAACGGCGCCGTAACCGAGCTCATCGCGGCCGATCCCCGGCGGAAGCTGGGCAGCTATTTGGCGAGCGACGGCGCCGATGCGTTGTATGCCGCTACCGATACGGCCAAGCTCTCGAGATATACGGTTCGCAGTTACTTGCCCGTTACCGACCCTAAGGCGCTTCGCGCGTCAGGCGGCGAAGGGACGGTTCAAGCGGGAGGCGGGGAGGGGGCCGCGGTTGACGGGGCCAGCGCGCGGGCCGAGGAATTGACGGATGCCCAGCTTAAACCCTATTTGCAGCTACCGAATTCGTTGCCGGATCGCGTCGTCGCGCTTGCTTCCGAAGTGGCTGGAGCCGGGATGACGAATCTGTACGACCGGGTGAAGGCGGTCGAGAGTTACTTGGAGAGTACCTATGCCTACACGAAATCCGGCAGCGAGATGCCGCCTGCGAACTCCGATTTCGTCGATCATTTTCTGTTCGAGCAGCGTCAAGGGTATTGCGTGCATTTCTCGACGGCGATGGTCGTCATGTTGAGATCGCAGGGTATTCCGGCGCGCTGGGTCAAGGGCTTCACGTCCGGCGACGCTACCTCGGAGCTGGGACAAGCCGGCGATGGCATGGCGGCGGAACGCGTCTACGAAGTGCGCGGCTCGGATGCCCATGCTTGGGTGGAGGTTTATATGCCCGGGGCGGGATGGGTTCCGTTCGATCCCACCCCGGGATTCGGCGGCGCGGCGACGGTCGCGTCGGCGACGGACGGCGGCACGGGAGCGGCTGCTGCCGACGCGGACGG
>JAQSXN010000256.1 GCA_029256665.1 Paenibacillus sp. | reverse complement strand
GATCGATTTCGCACCGTTCGGCTTCGACACTTCAATCAAGCGGCCGGCCTGGTCATAGGCATAAGCTGTCTCCTGGCCGAGAGCGTCCACGACCTTCGCAAGACGTCCAATCGCATCGTAGTTGTAGATGGTTGCGGCTCCGTAGTGATCGGTCTCCGCAACTAACCGCCCAAGCGCGTCATATTCGTAGGTCGATACGCCGCCTTCGGCATCCGTCACTTGAATGGGCAGATTCCGGGCGTCGTACGCCACTTCCGTCCGTCCGCTGCGAGGATCGACGACGGCCGTCACATTTCCGTTGCCATCATATTCGTAGACCGTCTCGTTCCCTTCCGCATCGACGGTTCGAATTAGCCTGTTCGTGTCGTTGTAGAAATATTGAGTGGCCGCTCCATTCGGCTCGATGGTTTTGGTCCGGTTGCCAACGGCGTCATATTCGAACCTGGTGATGTTCCCGCCGGCATCGGTCATCGCCGCCACCCGGTCGAAAACGTCATATTTGTACGTATAAGCCTTGTTCGTCCGATCAATAACGCTCGTTAAATTGCTATTTTTGTCGTAGCTGAATTGCTCCGTATGTCCTAAGGCATTGATTTGTTCCTTGATGCGATCACGCGGATCATAAACGACATTCGTCCGCGCTTGCAGCGGATCGATCTGCGCGATTACCCGATGCAAGCCGTCGCGAATCATCTCCATCGTGTAGCCTTCGGGATCCGTGACCAAACGGACGAAGCCGTCATGATCGTTCGTCAGCTCCGTACGCTCCCCAGCCGCATTAATGGTGGCGGTAGGCACGCCGCGCGCGTCCATCTCGATCTTTGATTCGTTGCCAATCGCGTCCGTGATCGATACTAAGTTGCCCTTTCCGTCATAACCAAGGCTGGTTACGTTCCCGAGCGCGTCGATGACTTCGAACGGCTTGTTCCACGCATTGTAGCGAACCGTCGACGTATGGCCCAGCGGATCTGTCTGCTGCAGGAGGTTTCCTAATGTATCGTAAGTATAAGTCCAATCCTCGCCGTTGCGATCCGTGTACAGAATCATATTGTCATTGGCATCGTATTCAAACCGCTCCGTCGTTCCATCCGGATAATGAATCGCCGTCTGGCGGAAACGCTCGTCGAATTCGAAGGTTTTCACTCGATTGAGCGGATCTGTCGTTACGGTCTTGCGGGCTTCCGGATCATAGGCGATCGTGCCGGCCGCTCCGGAGAAATCCTTCTGGTAGACGACCCGGCCCTCGTCATCGTAACGGTTCTCCAGCGTAGCCGTGTTGTTCGGATCGATAATCTTCGTAATTTGATGCTTATCGTCGTATTCATAGCGAATCGCGCCTCCGTCCGGAAGCTTCATCGCGAGCAAATCATGGGTTAACGGGTCGTATTCATAAGAGACGGTACGCCCTGTCTGATCCGTCACCGAGGAAATTTTGCCCGCAGTGCCATAGCCGAACGACATGGATGCGCCTAACGTATCGACTTTCTTCAGTACGGCCCCCTCGTACGTCAGATTGATGCGGTTTCCGTTAGCGTCCGTAATCCGAAGCAGATTGCCGTCCTCGCGGAACGTATAGGCTGTTCGCTGAGGCGTTGCCATCTGGAACGTGCCGTCGGCATTTCTCGTCAATGTCTCATACGTGCCCGCGGGCGTCCGGTAATGACCATCCGACATTTCTTCAAACACATACTGGGCACCTTCCGGCGAAATGACTTTCAACGCGTCTTCGCCATACGGAACCAGCCGCCAATCGAATGAATGATGCCAGCCGACGCCGACCGCTCCATTATATTTATCCCGGCTGTGATAAGTCAGCGTGAAGTCCAGAGGCATGATCGCCGACAAAGACATGTTCGAATGGCTGAATATAAAGTCTCCGGTCGCCAAATTGATCGGATCCCACCAAAGCGGAGAAGGGTGCTTCAACCGATTTGCGATTTTTTCGTGCGTCAGATCCTCTAATTCTTTTTGCGTTATTTGGCCCGCCAGCTGCGGTTCCTGAATGATCAAATTCCAGCCCTTCGTAATAAAACCAGGGCAGTGCTCCCCGTCCTCGCATACGTCAATCGAAATCCCGTTATCTTCGGCGATCCGTTCAGCGCCCGCGATCATTTCTTCTACGCTTTCAGCCCTATAATAATAGCCCGCCAGCGCTTCCCAGTTGATATCCCAGTCCGGCGCAATATACCTCAATATTTGTGTCGCTTCCGTTACTTTAGATACGGCGGATTTATTGCGCACCGGATTTGTCTCGTTATAATACGGATTGGAGCTTGTCCGTACCGCCGTTGCCGTAATGTTGGCAATCTGATAGGGCTCAAGCTCAACCTCCAATTCCCATTCGCGAATATATTGCTCCGGTTTGTTGTCGTCGCGCATAGGGAAATTCGTAAAATAACCATTCAAATTCAATTCTTCCGTTTGCCACTCGGCATCTTTCGACCAGGTCAGGTGAGAGCCGTCCGGCAGCTTGCCAAACGGTACATGAACCATCAACTCCTGATTCGCTTCGGGATTCGGCACCTGGTTGGGGCCGTCTCTCTTCGTATACTGAATGCTGATGTTGACTTGCGTTCCATTCTCCGCAATGCCGCGGATGGTATGTACGCTGCGACCGCCAGCATCCAAGCTCGGGACGACTTGAATGTAAGCCGGGGCAGGCGGGCTGGGATTCTCTACGGATGCATTCGCAAATCCAAAATATTCCGGAGCCCCGCTCGGCACCGCGCATATCGTATACGTTCCGTCGGATAACGGATTCCCGCCGACGCTTCCATCCCACTCATAGCGTTCGGTCTCACCGGGAGAACCGGCCCCTTGGGAGCCGATGGTTCCGAGAGATACTTTCGTATGAGTTGGCGGAAGAATCATATTGCCCTCCTCATCCTCGTAGGGCTCTCCTTGTTCCTCAGGAGGGATCGGCGTCACTTCGCATCGCTCTATAGTTGTAGAATGCGTCTTCTGACCGTAATTCCAGTAGATTTCGGATTGCCCCCCATATACGGGAACAATATGGCTTGGATTAATGCCCGCCGTGGTAGCCGCAAGCACCCGCTCCGTTCCCCACCCCGGGAATAGCGGAATGCCGGTCAGTACGATAGCGGCTATAAGAAGCGAGCTAAGAGCCGGCCGCCGCAGGACTTTCCATATTCGTATCATTGCTTTCAAGCGCTGCTTCATCTCGTCGTATCCTCCATATAATTGCATTCGAATTTGCTCGTATTAAAGGGTCTTCGTCATCTCCATCAATCGATAAATGACAGCTGCCGCTTGCGCGCGGGTCGATACGCTCTTCGGACGGAACAATCCCTCGCTGCCCTGCACCAGCCCCATCTCCGAAGCCAAGGCGGCATACCCGTAAGCCCAGGCACTAATGGCATCAGCGTCATGGAAGACGAGCGTTTCGTCAAATGCTAACGCGGCTTTTTCTTCTCCCAGCGCCCGAATGAGCATGACCACCATCTGTTCCCTGGTCAGCTGATCGTCGGGACGGAAGCTTCCATCCGAACCTTGCACGATTCCAAGCTCCGCGGCTGCTTCCACCCACCCCGAGGACCAGTGGGATGCCGGTACGTCATGGAATACCTCCGAGACCTTCTCTGTCTGCAAAATTCCCATTGCGCCTAACAGCATCTTGGTGAATTGCGCCCGCGTCAGCCCCGCATCCGGCTCGAACCGGGTACCCGCCATGCCGTTCACGATTTCTTTGGCGGCGAGCGTCTCGACGGCCTTCTGCGACCAATGTCCCGTAACGTCGGCGAACGAAACCCGATTTATGAATACCGCATACGTCCCCGATTCCCGAATATCGGCGGACACTTCGTTTGCCTGAAGCGTCGATCCTCCGATGCGGTTCCATTCGTTTCCTTTGCCGCTATAACGGTAGATGGACGCCTTCCGCTTCTCATCGGAGGCGAAGCGCAAATCTTCTACCGCTATGACGAGTCTTAGGGGATAATCCCCGGAAAGCTTACCGTCAAATTCAACCTGCCATGCAAGACTAGCGGCATGTTTCTCCCCTATAGCATGGGGAATGGTTTTCGGCATTGCGACGGAATGATTGTCTTCTAGCGCAACTTCCGTTGCTTGCGGGAAAGCGTCTTTCGGAATGACAAGAGACGCTTTGCCGTCCTTCATGCTCAGCGTTCCGCCCTCCGGGCCGAACATGCCTCTAACCGAGTTCGAATCAGCTGCGGATGCTCCGGACGATCCGGACGAACCTTGGCCGGGAGCTTCTACCGTCCGAACAACGGTTCGGTATACGAGGCTGCCGTCAGCCCCTTGCATTAGCAATTGATCTCCCTGGAAATCCAATGTTTTGATTACAAATTCGCCGCTTGCAATGGCATGCGTCTCTCCATGAGCGAAGCTGAAGCCCGTCAACTGCTGAATGCCGTCCTTCCACTCCACCCAAGCGGCTTGCTGATTGCCTATGTATAGGTTGGGGTATTCTTTCTCCTTGTAAGTCTGCGGCGTCAGATCGACCGGCAGCGCGCTCGGATCGGCCGTATCGAGCATGACGTATTTCGTTCTCCAATCCAAATTAGACTCTTTCCAGAGCAAGTATGTACCGTTATAAGTCAGCTCCGTCGGAAACAGATGGTAAGGCAGATCAACGAGCACGCTCGTTTCGCCTGTCAGTATCGAATAGACGGCAACATCTCCGTCGCCTGTAATAAATGCGATTTTGCCGTCCGCCGCATGAGGATCTTTACCGATGCCAATCGCCGTTTCTTGCCGTTTGCCCAAATCGTAATAGAACATGTTCCTCTTCCCTGTTTCACTCCAGGTCACCAAGTTGCCCGATGCTTGAACATGGACATGCGGCGCTATCGTCGACGATAGCTTCAGCTCCTCACCCGTCTCCACAAACCGAGCCATGACATCCCACATGCCGGAGCCTCCGCCTACATAACGTTTGTCGATCCAAATAACGACGGCTTGTCCGGCATCCGTGACGGTCATGCGGGGATTGTCCTTGATGGATGGGAAATCCGTGATTTGCTTGCCGACTCCCGTTTTTAAATTTTTATAAAAAATTTGTTGATAGCCCTTGCCGTCCTCTTGATACCAAACCATGTGGTCGCCCGTCAGATACACGCCGTCGCCCGGTACCTTATCCTCCAGGGGTTTATCCGTGTAGGTATAGATCGCCTCGGCCTGCGCGGATGGTGTAGGCGCCGCCATCCATAATCCGGCAGTCGCAACCGCGACAGCCAGCGCCAGCGCGGCCGTCTTCTTTGCTTGAACTCTTCCTAATCTAGTATTCATCGTTAAGCCCCTCTCTTTCGAATGAATGCAAAAAAAAAGCAATAGCAAATATACTTGAGCAACCCGGCTGTCTGGCCATGCTTGGAGCATGGCTGAAGACCCGTGGCTTTGCGCCCCCGACTTTCGTACGGGTTTGCCTTTGGTCAAGTACATCGCTAGTGCTTTGTCCTCAACGATTCTATTCATCAATCCAACTATTGTCGTGAAAATTATACATTCGCAAGAAATTTTTGACAATACTTTTTTTGGATTGACAATAATCGTCCTTTATTGTCTCTACTCCTGACGGCTGTCGGCATAATGCGACATGGCATCGCGCATGAACAGCGCCAAACCTTCGCCGAACTGATCGATATTTTTCGTGAACCGTTCGTCATCAACGTACATTTGGCCGAGGCCCTTGAACGCTTCAAGCGAATACGATCCCATCTTGTTCAGCAGCTTGAACCAATCGCCGATCGCCTCCTGCGCCGCCTCTGAAGCCGGATCCTCGTGCCTTGCATCCCCCAGCTTGCGGTACAGCTCGTTCATCTCGTCCTGGAACGCCTGCATGTTGCCGTCTGCTTTCATTTTGTCCAGCTTCGCGTTCGACTCGTCGACGGCCTTATCGCCCCAACGCTCCCTCGCTTCTTTTTCGTATGGGTTGCTGCCGAAATCGAAGCCTTTGAATTTCTCCTGATTGGACATTGTAACCTCTCCCTTTGCATGTCTGATCGTACGTTCCACCGTCTCAAGCAGTTGCTCCAGCTGGCTCCGCTTGTCGCGAAGCATCTCCCGATGCCGCTCCAGCGCCTCCAGCCGATCGAACGACTCGCTCGTCACGATCTCTTTGATTTTTTTCAAAGGAAAACCAAGCTCGCGAAAAAATAAAATTTGCTGCAGCAGCTCCAAATTC
>JAQSXN010000255.1 GCA_029256665.1 Paenibacillus sp. | reverse complement strand
ATCCTGCTGACGGCGTCGATCCTGCTCTTGATGTTCGGTCTGGAGCTTGGCGGGACGGAAGGCTGGGCGTGGGGTTCCGCGCAGACGATCGGCATGTTCGCCGGAGCCGGCGCGCTGCTGGCCGGCTTCCTGTATGCGGAGACGAAGGCAAAGGATCCCATCGTCAATCTTGGCTTGTTCGGCAAGCGGGTATTCACCAGCAGCATGATGATCAGCCTGTTGTACGGGGGCGTTATGATCGCCGGGGCCACTTACATCCCGATCTTTATCCAAGGCGTCTTTAATAAGTCGGCGACGGAAACTAGCACCGTCTTGATCCCGATGATGCTGGCCGTCGTCGTCAGCAGCCAAATCGGCGGCCGCGTGGCCGACAAGTTCAAGTTCCGCAACGTGATGGTTATTTCCGGTCTGACATTGTTAGCCGGCACGTTGTTGCTTGGATACGGCCTGGATACGGGCACGAGCAGGGGAATCATTACGCTCTACATGATCGTGGTAGGTCTCGGCATGGGCGTCTCGTTCTCGCTTTTGAACATTTCGGCGTTAAGCGCCGTGCCGCCGCAATCCAAAGGCTCCGCGACATCCTTGATCACGTTCTTCCGGACGATCGGATCGGCGCTTGGCATTACCGTGTTCGGCGTCATCCAGAAATCGAGCTTTCAATCGGGGCTGCAAGAGGTGCCGAATTTAAATCCGGAGGTTGCGGAGCAGATCAAAGGCGGCCAAGCGCTCTTGGATCCCGCCGTGCAGGCTCAGATGGGATTGAACCAGGATCTCGTCTCCTCCTTGCTTGGCAAGCTTGCCGATTCCATCGTTTACGTGTTCCAATGGTCGGTCATCCTGCCGATCGGAGCGCTCGTGTTTGCCATCCTGATGGGCAGCGCCAGAACGGAAAGAGGAGCCGCCAAAGCCGCAACGGGACCGGAAAGCGGGGGACGCGGTACGGAACCGTCGCTCCGCAGAGGGTAATTCCATGTCCGTGAAACTTCTTGTACTGGGATTAATGATGGAACAGGAGCGTCACCCCTACGATATTCGCCAGACAATCAAGGCGCGGAATTGGCATGTGACTTTTAATGTGCGAGACGGATCGCTGTATTACGCGGTCGACCAATTGCGGGACGACGGGTTGATCGAGGCTGCCGAAGTCGTGCAGATTGCCGGTCAGAACCGGCCGGACAAGACGATCTATCGCATAACGGACAAAGGCAGGGAGGCGCTCCTTTCGTTGCTGCACAAGCAGTTAGGGGAAACGGCGTTTCCCCAGCATCCCTTGCTGCAGGCGCTGCCGTTTATCCGACACGCCGATCGGGAACGCACGCTGAGAGCCCTGGAAGGCCAGCTTACGTCATGTGCCGAGCGGATTGCCCTGATGGAAGCCGTGCAGAAGTTGAAGGATGGCGCGTTGCCGAGGGGTTCGGTTCATCTGCTGCGCGGCATTATGAAATTCAGCCTAGCGGAGAAGGAATGGCTGGAGGAAATGATCGCCGAGGCGAAGAGCGGACGGTTGTTCGAGTCCAAGCCTAACGAAGCAGAAAGAGGCCATTTGTAGAAGTATACGGACGCGAAACAGGGCTGTGCCGGAAGACGACAATGTCTTCGGCACAGCCCTGTTCTTTGTCAAATGGCTTCATGCAACCTACCTAGTAGGCCATACGGCCATTTACATCCATTGCTCGCCCCAAGCTTGAATCGACTCGATGACGGGCTGCAAGTCCCGGCCTTTGGCCGTCAGCTCGTATTCGATCCGCACCGGCATCTCCGGGTAGACATGGCGATTCACGATGCCAAGCAACTCCAGCTCTTTCATCCGGTCCGTCAACATTTTATCGCTCATCTCCGGGATTTGTTCCTTCATGTCCTTGAACCGTTTCGGTCCGCCGAGCAATACCCGAATGATTCTTCCCGTCCACTTCTTGCCTAACAAATCCGCCGCTGCTTCGTATCTTGGGCACATTGTCGAATAATCCACCGAAATCACCCCGCTCTGCTTCTAATAGCTCTATTGTAGCATATATACATACAAAAAGTAAGTGCCATCATGTGGAACGCTTACAGGGGGAGTACCAGAAAGGCTTTCGCCACCGCAATCAAAACCATTGGAAAACAAATTATTCAGTGGAATGATCTTTGTATAACGGCGCTATTCGATCGATTCGGTTCGTCCAAATACCTCCCCAATAGTTGGAAGGCAAACGTTCGATATCCTCCATCGTATCGAAACCGCTAGAGAATTCGCTTCCGTCGCCGCCGACGACAATGACGCGGGTATCTGCCTGCTCCATCCGATTTAAAAATTTATTGGGCCAACCCCATAACCATTTGGCCAATTTTTCCGGGATGTGCAACTCGGTATTTTTGCAAGCTTTTGGCGCGTAACCTGTCCAACCGGCGGCAAGATAAGGGATCAGACAGTCTTTCATCGTCGATTTCGACATGACGCGCATCCCAGGCATCGCTTCTTTTACAGCGGCGATAGGCTCATCTCCTCCATAAACCGCGAGCAGGTTTTGTTGCTTCTTCGGTAGCTTCGACAAATATTGGGCAAGCAATTTCCCCTCGTCGGGATCATTGCTTTTAACGTTAATAAGAAATGAGTTATCCGGAAACCGATTCAGCACATCCGTCAATGACGGCATCATGCCGACCCCTTTACCGCGGAAGGGGAAAGTAGCGCCGCCATCGGCCGTGTAGCCGTATCCGATGTCGACGTTTTTCAATTCGGCTATCGTGTAGTCCCTCGTTACGCCTTCCGCATTCGTGCGGCAGTCTAGTTTCCAATCGTGGAAAACGGCGAACTGATTATCCTTCGTAATATGCACGTCGAATTCGACGATATCTGCCCCAGCTTGAAAAGCCGCCTCTATGGACGGAATCGTATTTTCGAGATAGGGATGCTCCGGCTCATAGATTCGTGCGGCAGTGCAAGTATCGTTCTCGACCCCTTCCAACGAGAAGGTCTGAGCAAGTCCTCGATGCGCCAACAGAAGCGGGTCTTCGTCATGCTTCTTCGCAAACATCGAACTGTTATTCAGATAAATAAAGGCAATCAGAGCGACAAAAAACAAAAAGACTTTACTTTTTAGAATTCTTTTTAATCTATTCATCGGCAATTTCCTCCCAGGCCACATCGAACTTCTTCTGCAGATCTGCGATCAGTATATCCTCATTGGACGTGCGGTATCGGCTTCGGCTTCGCTGGTACTACCCCTCACAATCGGATGGCGATTAAGCCGCCAATGAGGCAGAGGAAAGCGGCCCACTGCACCTTCGACAAGCGCTCCTTGTAAATCCAGATGGAGCCGGCGGCGATGACAAGTCCGTTGGTCGCAAAAATCGGCGCGGCCAGGTTGGCTTGGCCCGTAGCGATGGCGATGGCATAAAGCTGCAGCCCTCCGTAAGAGAAAAGGCCGGCAAGCAAGCCGAGCCGCAGCCCCGTCATCTTCTCCGCGGGGCTTCTGGAGCCGCTCTCCGCAATCGGAACGAGGAACCAAAGCAGCGAGAGGACATAAGCGATAAACAGAACGGGCGAATTAGGCAAACCAAGCTCGTCGGTCACCTTGAGTCCGCCGTTGCGGAACGCAAACAAGACGATCGATATGGCCACGAGCCCAAACCACTTCTTCTCCTTGATTGTCCAAGGCTCCTTATGTCGATATGCGATAAAAACGGTCGCCAGCAGCAGGAGGGAGATTCCGATCCCTTGCGCCATATGAAGCGGTTCCCCGTAATACCAAGTAGCCATAGCCACGACAAGCACGATGTTCATATTGCTCAGCGGAGACGTCAAGCTGGCGGGCCCGTACTTAAGCGCCTCCATAAACAGCGCGTTGCCCCAAGCCGAACCGGCTCCGATCAAAAAAGCGGCCGCCCAAAATCGAATATCGCCGAACAGGCTGGCGGAGAACGTTCCTTCCGCCCAAGCATGGATGCCGAAGCCGGCAGCCCCCGCCGCGTATAACCCGAGCAGGAGATAGCGGACCGCGCCTCCTTTCATTTGCGATACCTTCATCCACCAACCGGCGAGACCGAATAGAACGGCGCTGCCGATCGCGATCCATAACCATGACATAAAAGGATCCACGCTCCCGAAATTTGTTACACAATTGAAATGTTGCTGTGACACGCCGTTTACATGACAAGGTTAAGATAAGTGCAAGACCCCCTTTTCATATACCCTTTGGACCTGCCGTCGGCGGGTCCGCTTTTTTTTGTCCGGACATTACGCCACGGCATGAAGAAACCGGATGCGCAAGAGGCTTTGCTCTCGGCATCCGGCTCGTGCATAAAGATCTAACTTAAAATTCAGGTTCAAAAAATTCGGTTTCCAGTACCGAGAAGTTTGAATGAAACTAGAAACTGAGGAGCGGAGCGTAGCAGAGCTACGTGAGCACCGGAAGGTTCGGTTGCATTCAAAATTCGATGTCGACTATGCTACTTGAACTCCTTCGTAATGGGAAGCGGACTTTTTGAACTACATCTAAAGAGGTACGATGACGGGCTGGCGTTTGCGATAAAACACCCATTGCTTGAAGCCGATTTCCTTCAGCCGCTTCGCCACGAGCTCCCATTCGTCTCCGACCCGGCTTGGCGCGTGGGCATCGGAGCCGAACGTCACGCTGACGCCAAAATGCAGCGCGCGCTCCAGAATGTCGTCCGATGGATACCAGCCGCCGACATCCTTGGTGCTGCCTGACGTATTGATCTCGATCGATACGCCGCATTCCGCGATCGTACGCAGGCAGTCGTCGATCTCCGCATGCGCGGGGATGTCGGAGAAGGCGGGGTAATAACCTTTCATCGCGTCGATATGGCCGAGAATGTCGAACATGCCGCTTCGGGCCGATTGCGCGATGAGATCGTAATAGCTTTTCTTTTCGTTCGGATGCTTGGACTCGTGAATGTTTTTCCAGCGGTTGCGGTTAAAGATGCTGACGCCGCCAACCTGATGCACCGATCCGATCAAATAGTCGAACGGGATGCCTTCGTATGCTCTCCGGTAGTCTTCGGCATACTCCGGGAAGAAGTCGGACTCCATGCCGAGCAGCACTTCGATCCGCCCTTCGTACTTGGCCTTTAGGCGCAGCACTTCGTCAACGTAATTAGCGAAGTCGCTCCTGGCCATGGCTATGCCGGGCGACGGCTGGTCGTCCTCGTGGTAAAAGTAAGGCGAATGGTCCGAAATGCCGATCGCTTGCAAGCCGGCGTCGATGCCGGCCTCGATGTAGTCCTCGATATTGCCGTCCGCGTGTCCGCACCGGAGATGATGGGTATGTAGATCGAATTTCAACAGGATTCCTCCTACTCGCTACTGATGAATTGATGTTCCGGCATTCCCTTGAGGTCGCTAAGAAACTGCTGCATGGCCGTGTTCAAATATTTGCCCGACTTGTAGACGACTCCGACGGGATGGGTTGTTTCCAGCTCATGGACCTTTATGAGCTTAAGCGTGCCGTGTTTAAGTTCCGTCGGAATGGAGAGCTTGGAGACGATGGCCGCGCCCAGATCGATCTCGACCATCCGTTTGACTTCTTCGCTGCTGGAAAGCTCCATGACGATATTGGGCTGAATGTTGTATTTCCGGAAGATCGCGTCGACGAATCGTCGGCCGAGCGTATCCGGGGCAAGCATGATCATGGGAATATCCTTAAGCTTGTCGACGGTCGTATGGGTAAGCCCGCTCATGGGATGATCCGGCGATACGACGAGCTCGAAGGTGTCGTAATAGAGGACGGAAGAAGCTACATTAGGACTTTTCTCCGTCAGATAGGTAATGCCAACGTCGACCGAGCCGTTCTCCACGCTCGTCATAACCTGGGAGGATGGCATGGAGTGAATCGTCGTTTTGATCTGCGGATATTGGTTCTGGAAATAAGAGAGGACGCGAGGCAATATTTGAATGGCGATCGATGAAGTCGTACCTAACGTAATATGGCCTTGCGGCGTCAAATTCAGATCGTCAAGCTTCTGCTTAAGCTCCTCGACGATCGAGAGAATGCGCTCGGCATGGTCCAGGAACACTTGTCCGTGATCCGTTAAGGTTACAGGTTGATTTCTGTCGATCAATACCGTCTTGAACTCGTCCTCCAGGCTTTTGATTTGGGCCGAAACCGCCGGCTGAGTCAAATTAAGCAGCTCCCCCGCCTTGCGGAAGCTCATCGTTTTGGAAA
>JAQSXN010000254.1 GCA_029256665.1 Paenibacillus sp. | reverse complement strand
GCCACGATCAACCGGGAGTTCCGCAGTCCGGATCCCCGCAAGAACGATAGAGACATCAGCGCGAGACAATTGGAGCGAATGAGACAAGTCATTATGGTCATGGAGGAACATTACGCGCGGCAATGGACCCAGGAGGAGCTGGCGGCGCTCGTTTATCTTAGCCCGTCGAGGTTCGGCGATATATTCAAGCGGGCGGTAGGCATGCCGCCGATGTTGTATTTGATTCATATCCGGCTGGATCGCGCCTTGGCGCTTCTAGAGAACGGCGGACTGAAGATTACGGATATCGCGCTGGAGTGCGGCTTCCAATCATTAACCAATTTCAACAGGCTTTTCAAGAAGCATGTCGGGGTCACCCCGATGGCATCGCGAAAAGCGAACGTTAAAAACCAGTGAAATTGTGCTGGTTTTTAATCGTTTTGGTTGAGTATTGGACTAGGCCCGAGCTTTACAATTAATCTATAGAAGGTCATAACGATGTGAGAAAAGTTGACGCGAAAGAGTTTGGTTGACGAGAGAGGGGGAAAGCAATGCCGCATCCACAATTGCGCAGCGAGAATCGACCCTTAAAAAGGAAAGGGGCGGTCGTTCGTTTCCTGAAGCAGTGGGATATTCAGCTCATGGCCGTGCCGGCGTTATTGTTTATCCTGGTATTCAGCTACATTCCGATGTACGGGCTGCTGATGGCGTTCCAAGATTACAGCTTGTTTAGAGGGTTTCTGGACAGTCCTTGGGTCGGCTTCAAACATTTCGACATGTTCTTTGCCGCTCCAGAGTTCTGGAACGTTATGCGCAATACGCTTGTCATTAGCGTGCTGAAGCTATGCATCGGCTTCCCGGCGCCTATCATTCTCGCTCTAATGCTTAACGAGGTGGCGAGAAAAACCTTCAAACGGCTGGTACAGACGATCAGTTATTTGCCTCACTTCCTGTCCTGGGTCATCGTATCGGGTTTTGTGCTTTCGATCCTGTCCACGGACAACGGCAGCCTTAATATACTGCTGGAGAAGCTGGGACTAATCGACGAGCCGATCAACTTCATGTCCGAGCCGAACTACTTCTGGAGCATTCTGGTCGCGACGAACGTTTGGAAGGAAATCGGGTTCTCCTCTATCGTTTATCTCGCCGCGATCGCGGGCATTAATCCGCATCTGTACGAAGCGGCATCCATCGACGGAGCAAGCCGGATCCGGCAGATCGTCTCCATTACGATCCCTTCGATCATGCCCGTGGTCATCGTATTCTCGATTCTGGCCATCGGCAACTTCCTGAACGCGGGCTTCGAGGATATTTTGCTTCTGGCAGGAAATCCGGTGCTTCGCGATGTGAGCGACGTCATCGACACGTACGTGTACCGGATCGGCATTCAGAACAATCGGTACTCGTATGCCACGGCGGCAGGCTTGTTCAAAGCCGTCATCAGCGTCATCTTGCTCGCCGGAGCGAACTACTTGGCCCGGAGATCGGGGAACAGCTTATGGTAACCGGAAGGAGTGACAAGCAATGAGGCTGTCTACCGGAGATCGCGTATTCGCGGGCGTCAATTACGCGCTTTTGTTTTTGCTCGGGTTCGTCGCTTTTTATCCGTTTTGGAACGCGGCGGTTATCTCGTTTAATTCCGGCAGCGACACGATGCTGGGAGGCATCACGTTCTGGCCGCGGGAGTTCACGCTGTCGAATTACGAGGTCGTATTCAAGGACAAGCGTTTGATCGACGGCTTTATGATTTCCGTCCTTAGAACGGTGACAGGTACGGCGCTTTCCATTGTCGCTACCGCGATCTTCGCCTATAGCATGACGAAGCGGGAACTGATGGGACGCAAGCTGTACATGATCATGTGCATCGTCACGATGTATTTCAGCGGCGGTCTGATCCCGAGCTACCTGCTCATTCGCGAGCTTAACTTAATGGATTCTTTCTGGGTTATGGTCATTCCCGGCATAATCAGCGTTTGGAACATGATCATCTTCCGCACGTTCTTCAAGAGCATTCCGCAAGGGCTGGAGGAATCCGCCCATATCGACGGCGCGACGAACTGGGGCGTGCTGTTCCGGATCGTCTTCCCGTTGTCCGGTCCCGTCATCGCGACGCTGTCGCTGTTCACGGCCGTGTACCACTGGAACGACTGGTTCGCGCCCAGCATCTATATTTCCAACGTCGACCTCTTGCCGATCCAGACGAAGCTGCAGCAAATATTGAACTCCAACATCATGCTGGAGCAGATGCAGAACATGGATTCGGCGTCGCAAGGCAGGATGAACAGGATGAAATCCGTTACGTCCAAATCGCTTTCGATGGCGACGATGATGGTGGCGACGGTGCCGATCCTATGCGTGTATCCGTTCGTTCAGAAGTATTTCGTGAAAGGCGTCATGATCGGTTCGCTCAAGGAGTAGCGCGGGGATAAAGCCTCAGCAGGCTTTTGACCATAGATGATGAGAGATCGAAGGGAGAGCGGGATATGAAAAGGTGGAACAAAGGTCTGCTTGCTTCAACGTCAGTCGCAATTGCAATCGCAACGGTCGTGACGGGGTGCTCCGATTCCGGCGACAACGGCAATAACGGGGGAAACGATACTGCGCCATCCTCGTCTACGGGGGACGTATCCGGAGTCTACGAGCTGGGCAAGGAGCCGCTCGAATTTTCGTTCTACGGCCACTACGACTGGTACACGATGCCAGAGTGGGGGGGCGATCTCGCGACGAAGTGGATTCAGGAGAACAAGAAGGTCAACGTCGTTCCGGTCAGCTCCGGAGGCAACGCCAAGAACAAGATGAGCACCATGATCGTCTCCGGCGAGCTGCCCGACGTGATCTGGATGGAACGCGGGGCGGACGTAGAGAAGCTGAGGGCGGAAGGCATGCTCGTCGCGTTTGACGATTACCTCGACAAATATCCCAATCTGAAGGAATGGGCGGGCGAGTCGACGCTTGACATGCTTCGTTCGCCGGACGGCAAGCTGTATCAATTCCCGAACTGGTATACGACGCAGCCGAACGGCAACGCGGGTTATCTGGTCAACAAAAAGATTTACGAAGAGCTGGGGTCGCCAAGCCTCGAAACGACCGACGAGCTCTACGACTATCTGGCGAAGGTCAAATCGACCTATCCGGACGTCGTGCCTCTGGAAGTCGGGCAATCCGCATCCGGCGTGGATATCATGGTATCGGCTTTCGCCGAGAATAGGCCGTATCTGTTCAACCAAATGATCGCCGTTCCTCAAGATAACAAGCTTGTTTCCTTGTTCACGGATCCCGTCTATCGCGAATTGCTGCAATACTCCAGCAGGCTGTACCGCGAGAAGCTGATGACGCAGGACGCGTTCACGCAGAAGCGCGAGCAAGTGGAGCAGAAGGTCGTGACGGGCAAGGTAGCCGTCTATGTTGCCTCCAGCCCGACGGAATTCGGCGCGATCGGCCACTCGCAGCTAAGCGAACAAGATCCGAAAGCAGGTTACATCATGGTTTGGCCGGTTCATAAAGACGGGCTCGATCGCAACAAGATTTTCCCTGGCGATTACAAACAATTGGGCTGGAACGTCAGCGTCATTACGAAATCGGCCAAAAATCCGGAAGCCATCTTCGCGTTCCTGGATTGGTTCACGGGTCCGGAAGGCCAGCGGACCATTATGTGGGGGCCGGAAGGCATCTACTGGGAAGGCACGGACGGAGACGGCGCGCCTCTCTTCACGGATGCTTTCACATCCGACATCAAAGGGCGCGACGAGCTGATGAACTCTACCGTAAACTTCCAGTGGAACGGCAACACCGTATACGTCGACAATTCCAAGATGAAGTTCGAGTCCACGCTGCCGCCGGAGAAACAGAACTGGGAGACTCGCTGGCAGTCGGAAATTACGTGGAAAACGCAATATAACACGACGGAATACGTCAACCTCGACCCGGCGGGCGATTCGGAGGAAGGCATCATCGCGCAAAGCGTGTTCGAAATTTACGAGCAAGCGAGAGCGAAAGCCATTACGAGCGCGAAGAGCGACGAAGAAGTGCTCGCCATCCTGGACAAGGCGGAGCAAGACGCCATGAAGGTCGGCTACGAGAAACTTCTGCAATACAAAACGGAGAAGTGGCAAGAAAACGTCAGCAAACTAGAATCCACGAAATAATCGCCTTAGACAGAGCCGGACCAAGGCAGTGCCATGCCGGATCCATACGCGCATGGCGGTTGCTTAGGGCCGGCTTCTTCGGTCATGGGGCAGGGGGAGAGATCGAATTTGGGATATTACTTGGGAGTTGACGGCGGCGGAAGCAAGACGATTGCCGTCGTGGCCGACGGGAAGGGCCGCATTCTGGGCCGAGGCATTAGCGGCTGCGGCAATCATCAGGTCGACGTCCCGTTGGCGGACCGAAGCATCCGCGAAGCAATCGGGGACGCTTTAGCCGAAGCGGGACTAAGCAAAGAAGATATTGAATTCGCGTTGTTCGGTCTCGCCGGAGCGGACCGGGAAGCGGATTTTCGAATATTAAGACCGATGATCGCGGCTATGGGATTCGCCAAAACGGACATCGTATGCGACACGGTTATCGGCATGCGAGCGGGCACGAAACAGAGCGACGGCATCGTGTTGATATGCGGCAGCGGCACGAACTGCTTTGGCATCAATGCGGCCGGCGACGAGCTGCAGGTCGGAGGTTTCGGCTATGCGTACGGCGACTTCGGCGGCGGCAGCGAGCTTGCCGTAGAGGTGTTCCGTTCGGTCATTCGTTCCTGGGAAGGACGGGAAGCGGATACTGCGCTAACGCAAATGACGCTTGAGGCGCTCGGCTATCCGGATGTGGAGCGAATGTTCCACGGCACGCTCGACGAAGGGGTGCGGCCTCCGCATACGCTTGCCAAGCTGTTGTTCAAGGCCTCCCCGACGGACTCTGTCGCCAGGGATATCTTGCGGCGGCAAGGCACGGAGCTAGGCAAGGCGGCAAGCGCTGTGATCAAGAAGCTAAGGATGGAATCGGACGCATTCGACGTTGTGCTCGCGGGTAGCGTATTGTCCCGGGGGGAAGGCGATTATGTCCTTCAATACGTGGAACGCGAAGTCAAAATGGTTGCGCCGCTCGCCCGTTTGCGCGTGCTGACGCTTGAACCGGTCGCGGGAGCGCTGCTGCTCGCCATGGAACGGGACGGCCTGTCGGTCGAAGAAGAGGTTTACGGGCAGTTCGAACAATCTTTATCCGTGAAGGCGAGGGACATCGAATGGGCAATGGATTAAAGGTAGCCGTTATCGGAGGAGGTTCTTCCTACACGCCTGAGTTGATCGAAGGCTTCCTTAAACGATACGAATCGTTTCCGGTATCGAAAATCGTTCTTTCGGATATCGAGGCGGGCAGACATAAACTCGCCATCGTAGGCGGATTGGCGCAGCGCATGGTGGAGAAAAGCGGGCTTCCGATCGAGGTCGGGCTGACGTTGAACAGGCGCGAAGCGCTCGAGGGCGCCGATTTTGTTTCGACGCAGATGCGCGTAGGGCTTCTTGAAGCCAGGGGCTGGGACGAATCGATTCCCGTGAAATACGGACTGCTGGGCCAAGAAACGACCGGAGCGGGCGGCATGATGAAGGCGCTGAGGACGATTCCCGTATTGCTGGACATCTGCAAAGACATGGAGGAGCTGTGTCCGGAAGCCTATCTGCTCAATTTCACGAATCCGGCGGGCATGGTGACCGAGGCGATTATGAACCATTCCGGCATTCGCTCCATTGGGCTGTGCAACTCGCCGATCGCGGCATACAAGTGGCTGGCCAAGTTGTACGACGTTCCGGAGAGCCGCATCTACTGCGAGTTTGCCGGTCTCAATCATTTGCATTGGATTAGCCGCATCGAGATCGACGGCGTATCCAAGCTGGAGGAGCTGCTGGACAGACAGGGCTCTTACAGCGCGGCCAACGTGCCGCAGCTTGCTTGGAACGACACGTTGATTCGCTCGCTCGGCGCGATTCCGTCCTATTATTTAAAATATTTTTATCTCCACAGAGAGATGGTCGAAGAAGGCAAAGCCGCAGCCGCTAGGGGAGAAAACAGGGCGGAAACGGTGAAACGGTTGGAAGAGGAGCTGTTCGAAATCTACAAGCAGCCGGAGCTCGCGGAGAAGCAGAAGCAGCTCGAGCAGCGCGGAGGCGCGTATTACTCCGAAGCGGCCGTCCAATTGATGCACTCCATCTATAACGATACGGGCGATATTCAGGCGCTGAACGTGCGTAACG
>JAQSXN010000253.1 GCA_029256665.1 Paenibacillus sp. | reverse complement strand
ATCGCGGCCATCAAGCATCGGATGCGCCGTTCGACCAACCAGGGGATCGCGATTTGACCGCGCACGTCAATTTCACGGCAATTCGGCGAACGGCGGAGTTAAGCGGATTCCGAACCGCCTATTACGCGACGCAGAAACAGTTTCTGATCGATCACGGCCTGCTGGCCATGCTTGCGGACCATGACGGAGCCGATCCGTTCTCGCCCGCCGCCCGCCGCAATCGCGCGATCAGGCAATTGCTCTTAAGCGACGGGATGAGCGAAACGTTTAAAGTGCTTCTGCTGGAGAAATAACGGAAGCATGCGCATACAAAAAAGAGCTGTCCGGCTGCAGAATAATATCTGCGCCGCGACAGCTCTTTGGCTTTCAGGCGTGACTAGAACGGCAAGTCCAGCTTGAAGACGGACCAATATGTGAATCCAAGAAATGAAATCACCATATATCCCCAGAACATTGTTATGTAAGTGCGTTCGGAGAAATTCAAGTATCCTAAAAAAACGAACGCGACGGCTTGCGCGAAGAACAGAAGCGCAAACTCGGTCATATGGCCTGCGAAAGCCATGAGGCCGATTACTAAGCACCAGAAGCCAAGTACCCGATACATGCGTGCCATGCTACCCATCCCCCTTCCACGTTGGCCCATTTTTTCTAACCCTCATTATAACGCCTGCCTCAAGGAGTGTAAACCTGAAAGCGTGGGCGATTTCGTAAAGTTTTGTGACGGTTTTGATACGCTCTGCTGACAGTTTGCGCATCCTTCGCCGAAATCATGTATGAGCACGTCAAAATTTGGTTATACAAATTAGTATCCAATAGATTCTATGAACTCTACCAAGGGCATAGAGATAAAGTAAGCGCCTTTACGTTAGGAGGTTTCGATGGAATGACAGCAGTAAGACAAGATGCGTGGAGTCCGGACGACGATCTTATTCTCGCCGAGGTAACGCTGCGCCATATTCGCGAAGGCAGCACTCAGCTTTCCGCGTTCGAAGAAGTTGGGGAAAGAATCGGCCGCACTTCGGCGGCTTGCGGGTTCCGCTGGAATAGCTGCGTACGCAAACGGTACGAGGATGCGATCCAGATCGCGAAGCAACAACGCCAAAAACGCAATTACCTGAAAAAACAAACGGTTACGGCAGCCGCGACGGCTACCTCGCAAGTCTCTTCCTTATCCGTATTCGATACGGAAGACCGCATCTTCAAAGGGGATATCGGCTCGCTTGACGAAGGATTGTCGGTTGACGCCGTCATTCGTTTCCTGCGAAGCTGGAAGACCACGTATCAGGATTTGTCCCGTCAGATCAAATTGTTCGAGAAGGAAATGAAAGACCGCGAAGAAGAGCTATACCGGCTGCGCAGCGAGAATGAGAGACTGACGCATGAAGTGAGCAACGCGCAGACGGATTACCGGGCGGTCAACGACGATTACAAGACGTTGATTCAAATCATGGACCGCGCGCGAAGACTGACCGTGCTCACGAACGAAGACGAAGCAAAGCCGCGGTTTAAGATGGACGCAAACGGAAATTTGGAACGCATCGAATAAAGAAGCGCGACTGAATTAACAGATCAACAGCCCGCCGTTCTTGGAACGGCGGGTTGTCTGTTGTATAATGGCAGGAAACGGCAGGACTGGGGGTGGCTTCGTGCGAATCGGCATCATCGGAGGAGGCGCGATCGGCTTGCTGTTCGGAGCAAAGTTGGCCATGGCCGGCGAGGAAGTAACCGTCTGGACGCGAACGAAGGAGCAAAGCGAATCGATCGCCAAGGCCGGCATTAGGCTGTTGGACGAGCAGGGAGCGGAACGCGTCTTGCGCGTATTTGGGGAAACGTTGTCCGAAGCACGAATGCGGCAAGACGGTAAAGATGGCCTGAATCCGGTAGATTGTTATTTGCTGGCGCTCAAGCAGACGGATTTGACCCGGGACACCATAGATCGAATCGCCAAATTGATCGTAACGACCCCGGGAAGACCATCGCTCGTCTGCCTTCAGAACGGGACGGGACATCTCGAGAAGTTGGCTGCGGCGGCAGCGGGGAGATTTGCCATCTGCAACGCGGTGACGAGCGTTGGCGCGAAACGCGAGGATATCCGTTCGGTCCGTTATACGGGCCATGGTTCTATATACTTGGAGGGCTCGAAAGACGCCGTTCGGCAAAAAATGTTGCTGGATTCGCTTGTCCGGGCAGGATTTGACGCGTCATTGTCGAATGACATCCATAATCGGGTTTACCAAAAATTGCTCATCAATGCCATCATTAATCCATTAACGGCTATCTTTGATATGACAAACGGCGAATTGCCCGCACATCCGGGACGTCGTTCGTTAATGAAGGCGCTGCATGACGAAACGGCATCCATATTGGAAGCCGCCGGCATGATGGAGTGGCCGGACAGCTGGTCAGGCGTGCTCGGCGTTTGCGAACGGACAAGCCGCAACGTGTCGTCGATGCTGGCCGATGTGCGCGCGGGCCGAAGGACGGAAATCGACTCGATCAACGGAGCGATCGTGCGGCTTGCCGTCAGCCTCGGCCTGCGGGCGCCGCTCAACGAGTCGATGCTGAGGCTCGTCGAAACGTTCGGCTCAGGCAAAGAGGCGAACGGAGATAGATAGAATGCGGGGAGGATACACTAGGTCATGAACGCAATCATGGACAGTCTATGGAAGCTAACGACGGCGCTGGCCTTATTTCCGATCATTCCGTTCGCTATCGTATTATTCGGATACGGGGCCTACGTCAGGGATCGCAAAAAAGCGCTGCGCATGGCGATGGACGTGTCGACGATCTTTATTATTTTGTGCGTGGCAGGCTGCTTCAAGCTTCTGTTTAACAGCACGTTCGGTTTCTACGGCATCCTGCTCGTAATGCTGCTGGCCGGAGGGCTGCTCGGCAACGCGCAGTTCCGCAAGCGCGGCAGCGTCGACGTCAAACGGATCTTCCGCGCGATATGGAGACTCAGCTTCTTCGCGATGAGCGTTTTGTATGTCGTTTGCATGGTTGTGCTGCTAGGCAAAGTCGTATTTTCCGTCGCTTAGTCGACTAATCCGATAGGCGATCCATGCGGCTTAACGTTCCCGGTTTTTCCGGGGACGTTTTTTCTTTTGACGGCTATGCGGCTGTTCCTGTACAATTGGGATTGGTTTCACTATAATTTTCTCAGTAAGTAATAGAGCTGGCCGGACGACATGGAGGTGCAAGACTGAGATGAGCCAAGAACGGTATCGGCTACCTGTCGGGCAGGCGCTGACGGAAGCATACATAGACAACAAAAACGATGTTGTGGCTGCTCTATACGGCTATCATGCCGGAGTGCCGCAGGATTGGGAACGAAGATGGGATAGGCTTCAGCGCGGCGGGGACGCGCGCGCGGCTTCTGCGGATGTCGCATCCGCGTTGCGAGAATACAATGAACGTCAAGGGGCTTCGCCGGAAACGATGCGCAATATCGGCGCCATGGCGGAGGGCGCTCCAGTCGTTGTCGGCGGGCAACAAGCCGGTTTGTGGACGGGACCGCTGCTTGTCATTCACAAGGCGGTTTCCGTCATCGGGGCGGCGAAATCCGCAAGCGAGCAGCTCGGCGTACATGTCGTGCCCGTTTTCTGGATTGCCGGCGAGGACCACGACTGGGACGAAGCGAATCACGCCTACGTCGTCACGGCGGACCAGGAGCTTCGCAAGCTGACGGCGACGAAGCCGGATGGCAGCCGAACTTCGGTCAGCCGGACGAAGATCGGCTCCGAGCAATGGGAGCGTCTCGTCTCCGAGCTGGAGCAGTCGCTTCCGTCTTCCGAGTTCAAGGCTTCGTTTATGGAGACTCTTCGCGGCCTTGCAGACCGATGCTCGACATTATCGGATATGTTCGCTTCCATTATGGCAAGGTTGTTCGGATCCGAAGGCCTGGTGCTGCTGGACGCGGACGACGCCGCCCTGAGAAGGGTGGAGGCGCCCATGTTCCGCACCATGCTGGAGCGCAATGACGAGCTGAGCGAGGCTTATCTGTCGGCCGCGGAGCGGGTCAAGAGCTTCGGATATCCGCTGCAGGCGGAAGTGGCGGAAGACGGCGCGAATCTGTTCCTCTTCCAGGAAAACAAACAAGACGAGCGGACGCTGCTCTACAAGCGGGATGACGTCTTCCGCGACAAGCGAGGAACGGTATCGTGGACGAAGCAAGAGCTGCTCCGCCTTGCGGACGAACGACCGGAACGCTTCAGCAACAACGTCATGACGCGTCCCCTCATGCAAGACTACGTGCTGCCGGTGCTCGGAGTCGTTCTAGGTCCGGGCGAGATCGCTTATTGGGCGACGACGGGCGATGCATTCCGCACGCTCGGGATGGAGATGCCGATCATCGTGCCGCGCATGTCTTTCACGCTAGTGGATCCTTTCGTCGTCAAACATATGGCGAAGTACGAGCTCGGTTTCGCGGACGTTATGGAGCGATTTGACGAGAAAAGAGCGGCTTGGTTAAAAAATCAGGACAATTTGAACCTGGAACAACGGTTCGGCGAAGCGAAATCGGCCTTCCAATCGATGTATGCGCCGCTGCTTGCGCTTGCCGGCTCCATCGAGAAAGGTCTTGAGAAAATCGGCGAGACGAATACCGCTAAGATTATCGAGCAAATCGCGTACATGGAATCGAAAACGGTCGAAGCGTTTAACAAACAATTCGAAGCGTCGACGCGCCGGATGGATCGGATCAAGCAGACGCTGCTGCCCGCGGGCAAGCCGCAGGAGCGCGTCATCGGCATGGCCGGCTACTGGAACCGTTACGGCGACGACTGGCTGAGCAAGCTGCTCGCCGTGCCGTACAGCCGCACGGGCGGTCACGAAATCGTATATTTATAATGGAGGTTACGACAATGGGTTCCAAGGAAAACAGCATCATCGCGGATCTTTCGCTAGCGCCGGAAGGCCATTTGAAAATTGATTGGGCAAGCTCGCATATGCCGGTATTGAACCGGATCCGCGAACAATTCGAACAGGATAAACCATTTGAGGGTTTAAAAGTATCGATTTCGCTTCATCTCGAAGCAAAAACGGCTTATCTGGCGAAGGTCGTGCAAGCGGGCGGCGCCGAAGTGACCATTACGGGCAGCAATCCGCTCTCCACGCAGGACGATGTATGTGCCGCATTGGTTGAAGACGGCATTACCGTCTATGCCAAATATAACCCAACGGCAGCCGAGTTTAAGGCGCTCAACATGAAGGCGCTGGAAAATAATCCGGATCTGATCATCGATGACGGCGGCGACTTGGTGACTTTGCTTCATACGGAGAGCAAGGAGCATGCCGTGAATTTGCGCGGCGGAGCGGAAGAAACGACGACGGGCATTATCCGTCTGCGCGCGCTGGAGAAACAAGGCGAGCTTCAGTTCCCGATGATTGCGGTCAACGATGCCTTCTGCAAATATTTGTTCGATAATCGGTACGGCACGGGCCAGTCGGTATTCGACGGCATTAACCGTACGACCAACCTTGTCGTGGCCGGCAAGACGGTCGTCGTCGTGGGCTACGGCTGGTGCGGCAAAGGCGTGGCGATGCGCGCCAAAGGGATGGGCGCGAACGTCATCGTGACCGAGATCGACGCGATCAAAGCGGTCGAAGCTTACATGGACGGCTTCGCCGTTATGCCGATGCTGGAAGCGGCCAAGGTTGGCGATATGTTCGTCACCGTAACGGGCAACCGGGACGTCATTCGCGGCGAGCATTACGAGGTCATGAAGGATGGAGCGATCTTGTCCAACGCGGGCCACTTCGACGTCGAGGTGAACAAGGTCGAGCTGGAGGCAATGTCCGTCAGCAAACGCACGGTTCGCCGCAACATCGAGGAATACAAGATGAAGGACGGCCGCAAGTTCTACCTGCTCGCGGAAGGCCGCTTGGTCAATCTCGCAGCCGGCGACGGCCATCCTGCGGAAATTATGGACATGACGTTCGCCTTGCAGGCGATGTCGCTTAAATATGTGAACGAGCAATACAACACGATCGGCAAACAAGTCGTCAACGTGCCTTACGAGCTCGACGAGCAGGTTGCCCGCTACAAGCTGGAATCGCTGGGCTTTGGCATCGACAAGCTAAGCGCCGAACAGGCTGCTTACCTGGATAGCTGGGCGGAAGGCGAATAAGAAGGTTTAAACGATCCAAAAGAAACTTCAGAGCCGCCACGCGGATCATCGCCAGTCGATGACTCCGCGTGGCGGCTTTTTTTGTTGTCAATGA
>JAQSXN010000252.1 GCA_029256665.1 Paenibacillus sp. | reverse complement strand
CAAGCGCCTTCTCGAGGCTGTCCTCGGTATGCGCAAAGTCGACGACGATCTTGCGGTCCTCGTCTTGATAGACGACCTCGAGCCGTCCCTTGATCCGTTCAACGGCTCGAATGCCAGTGGCGATGCGCGCAAGCGAGACGCCCTCGCAATATGCGCATGCGACGGCAGCCAAGCTGTTATACACGTAGATCAAGCCTGGCAAATTCACGCGAATGTCGACGGTGCCGGCAGGCGTATGCGCCACATAGGTTGTATGGTCGGCTTCATAATGAATATTCGTGGCAAATACGTCAGCCGCGCCTTCCCCGATGCCGTACGTGACAAGCTTGGCGTCATAGTGCCGGACTTTGTCCGCAAGCCGCCGCCCGTATTCGTCATCGACGTTGATCACGTTGAAGTCGCTCGTCAGGTCGAACAGCATCGCTTTCGCCTCGTAATACTCCTCCATCGTGCGATGGAGCTCCAGATGGTCGGGCGTCAGGTTGGTGAAGACTCCGATGCGGAAGCGGGATGCCGTAGTACGATGCAGACTCAGCGCATGCGAGGATACTTCCATCACGCAGTAGTCCACGTCCGACTCGGCCATGTCCGCGAACATATGCTGCAGATGAAGCGCCTCCGGCGTCGTAGGCGTGGTCGACTTCGTTGCCAGCGCCTGATCGCCGATCATGGCGCCGATCGTGCCGATGACGCCGACGCTCGAGCCCATGCCTTCCATTATCGATTTCACAAAATAGGTCGTCGACGTCTTCCCGTTGGTGCCCGTAATGCCGATCAGGCCCAGCTTCTCCGTCGGATTGCCGTAGAACCGCGCGGATACAAGGGCTAGCGCTTTGCGCGTATCCGCGGTCTTGATCACCGCGACCGTAGCGGGTATGCTCTCTAGCGGAATGTCGCGCTCGACGAGAATCGCGGCGGCGCCGCTTGCCGCGGCGTTGGCCGCATAAGTATGCCCGTCGACGGTGAAACCCGAGACCGCGACGAACAAGCCATCGCTCGTTGCCTCGCGGGAGTCGAAGGAAATTGACGTAATGTCGGCGTCTAGTCCGCCCTGCAGGGCGACATAGTCCAGCTCTTCCAATAAGGAACGAAGCAGCATGCGATCAGCCCCTTTTCACACTATTATTTTAACACATTAGCTTTTATGAGTAATTGAAGCTTTTCTCATTATAATGACGGGAAGGCATACGTTTTCCAACGCTATATATGAAGTCATTTTACTTTATCGCATCTTATAATACAATTGCGATCAGTTTCGGGAAAGTATGCGTAAAGGATGGTCCATAGGTCTGCGGTTCTACCAAAATGGCAAATATAAACGCATCTGTCGAAACGTGCATGAAAATTATTGCCATTCGTCGACAAGTTTTTACAAACTCTTTGGTAATGACGGAGTATAATGGAACTATTCCTAGCTAAGTCTTCCAAGATAAGGAGTGTGCCTCGAAGCGATTATGGATAAACAACTTCTGCTGACTCAGTTGCAATCGCTTAGGCTCAAGCTTCATGAGATTGCCGAAGCGCGAGGCAGTTTGACAGATCCGGCCGTACTAGCCATAAGCGAAGAGGCCGACCAGCTCATTGTTGCGCTGCAGTACATGCAACGAGATGAGCTTCATCACACGTCCAATCTAAGAGATATAAAGAAATAGATGCTTCTCAACGATTTCGCAACCTACGGAAAAACCGGGTAAGCAGCATAGCGCATTCCGCTTGCAGGACGCCGCTTGTGAGCTCCGTTTCGTGATTGAAACGGGGCTCTTGTAGTAGGTTCATAAGCGTTCCGGCGCAGCCGGCCTTGGGATCCACCGTGCCGTATACGACGCGTTTGACGCGGGACTGGACAAGCGCCCCGGCGCACATGGGGCATGGCTCCAGCGTGACGTAGAGCGTGCAGTCCAGCAGCCGCCAAGCGCCGATCCGGTCGCAGGCGTCGCGAATGGCGACCAGCTCCGCGTGCGCGGTAGGGTCATGCTTCGTCTCTCTGAGATTATGGCCGCGCCCGATGATTTCGTTATTCCGGACAATGACCGCGCCGATTGGAACCTCGCCGATCGCCTCCGCTTTCTCAGCCTCGGCAATGGCTTCCAGCATCCACTCGCGATCCTCTTGTTCTCTTCTCATATTCGATCTCCTAGTGTTTGCCGCTTGTACAACGAACAAATATTCCGGTGTTAACAGGCGGTGGATAATTATGTGGATAACTTATTTGTTATCAACAAAGTTACGCACATTCCATCCACGATTGTGTATAATATATGTGAGTAATGTGAGTGAAATGTGGATATGTTCGATTAGCAAGACTCCTTGATCATCGTGCGAAGGGTGGGTCGTTCCTTGTCGATCAAGTCCAAGCTGACGGCGGCAATCACGCTTATGCTAGTTTCCGTAGTCATTCTGTACCATTTGGTCAGCGAATATTCGATGTTGCAGGGCTACGAGAGGCTGATGGAGGATTCCATGAGCCATTCTTCCGTCCAAGCCGAGCAATCGGTCGCCGACTACGAGAGCCGATTGATGCTGTACAGCAACGGCAGTCTGGTCGCGCCGGACGAGATCTTCCGCCAGATCCGCAGGGTCAACCCTTTCGTGAAGGAAATCACGGTATTCCGAAATAACTCCAGCGACGTAGCTTACGGCACGTATGCCTATCTAGATGCTAACAACGATAGGCTTATTGCGCAAGCGCAAAGAGACAAGACGCTGCAATATCATACGATCAAATTCGACGGAAAATCCTATTATCGCAGCTTCATGGCCAGTCCCAGCCTTAAAGGCTACGTCGTCAGCATCGTATTCGATCAATCCGGCATCAGCATGATGCTCGGAACGAAACGCTCCAATGCCCTCCTTTATACGGGCGTGTTCCTCCTCCTCATGATGATTCTTACCTATGTCTTGGTCGGCGTGATGATTCGGCCTCTTAAGGATATATTATGGAAGGTTAACGAAGTATCTTCCGTACGGTTCCACAAGCCGATCCTGATCAAGCGCAAGGATGAATTCGGTCTGCTTGCCCTCAAAATCAACGCCATGTCCCAGAATCTCAGCATATACATGAGCAAGCTGCGCAAGGCTTTCGAAGAGAATCGCCGGATGAAAGAGCATCTGGAATCGTTTATTAATCATTCCTACGACGCGATCCATCTGATGGATCTTGATGGCAAAGTGATTCAAATCAACCGCGCGTTCGAGCAGCTGTTCGGCTATACGGAAGCGGAGGCGATGGGCATGCGGTTCCCGACCGTGCCGGATACCCACCGGATGGAGAAGCGCCAGATGATCGGCCTGCTCCTTGCGGGCAAGAAGCTGCCGGCTCAAGAGACGGTGCGCATGACCAAGTCCGGCGAGATTATTCCCGTAAGCGTCATGGTATCGCCGATTCGCGATTCGGATGGAACCATCCGGGCGTTCGCGAGCATCTGCCGCGACATGAGAAGCCGCAATCGGATGGAGGAGCTGCTTCGCCGCTCGGAGAAGCTGACGACGGTAGGGCAGCTTGCCGCGGGGGTCGCCCACGAAATCCGCAATCCGCTGACGACGCTGCGGGGTTTCCTGCAGCTGCAGCAGCAGAGCCAGAAGCTCAACCAGTTGCATGTGAATCTGATGTTGTCGGAGCTGGACCGCATTAATCTGATCGTTGGCGAGTTCCTTATTCTGGCTAAGCCGCAGGCGACGAAGTTTGTCACGAAGGATGTTCGCAACGTCATGAACGACGTGCTCGTATTTCTGGATAGCGAAGCGCATCTTCATAATATCGTGTTCCGCACGGTGATTACGGAAGATGAATGCCGCATTTCGTGCGAGGAGAATCAATTGAAGCAAGTGTTTATCAATCTGCTTAAGAATGCGATCGAAGCCATGCCGGGGGGCGGCTCCGTACATATCTCCATCCAGCGCAAGGGCGATCGGATCGCGATCTCCATCACGGACGAAGGCGTCGGCATCCCCGAAGAGATGATATCGAAGATCGGAGATCCGTTCTTTACGGCCAAGGAGACGGGAACGGGACTCGGCATCATGGTCAGCCAGCGCATCATTACCAGCCATCAAGGCACGCTGGATATCCAAAGTCAAGTTAACGTCGGCACATCCGTTAAAGTAACGCTGCCGGCACTTAAGAAGGAGCCCGAAGAAGAGCTCCTTGCGGCGCAATAAAACGTATGATGTTAGAATGGGCGAATGCAAACAGGATGAGGTTAAACGGATTATATAGAGGGAGAGGGTCACGGATGGGGCGAAGAGCGGTCATTGCGGGTGCAACCGGATTAGTGGGCGGGGAGCTGGTAAAGCTGCTGATCGGGACCAAAGAATACGATAATGTTACGGTGCTCGTGCGCCGAAGAATCAACATCGCGCATCCAAGGCTGACGCAGCTTGTGATTGATTTCGAGAAGCTCGGCGAGCTGTCGAACGAGCTCTTCGAAGGCGCGGACGTCTATTGCGCGTTAGGGACGACGATGAAGAAAGCAGGCTCCAAGCCAAGCTTCGAGCGGGTGGATTATCACTACCCGATGGAGCTGGCTAAGCTTGCTAAGCGCGGGGGGGCCGAGAGGCTGATGCTGGTGTCGTCGATAGGCGCCAACGCGAATTCGATCTTCTTCTATACAGGGGTGAAAGGGCGTCTAGAGCGTGATCTGCAAGCCATGTCGCTGCGATCGCTGCATCTCTTCCGACCTTCGCTCATCTTGGGCGATAGAGGCGAATCCCGCTTCGGGGAGCGAATGGCTGCCCGTCTGTCGGACTGGGGCTCCTTCTTGTACGCCGGTCCGCTCGGCAAGTACAAGCCGGTTCGGGCGGAGACGATCGCGCAGGCGATGGCGTCGGCCGCACTGGCGGGCCGGACGTTCCCGACGATCGTTTCCTCGCAAGAAATGGAACCGATGGCGGCCTTGTTGCGGAAATAGAAAAGTTAGTGTAGCATACGCTACAACGAGGTGAGACAGCAGTGAGAATCAATAAATTTATAAGCGAGACGGGCTTCTGCTCCCGCCGGGAGGCAGATAAGCTGGTCGAGACGGGCAAGGTGACCATTAACGGCGAAATCGCGGTGCTTGGCAGCCAGGCCGAGCAAGGGGACGACGTTCGCGTGAACGGCAAGCGGATCGGCGAGCAGCGGCGTCATGTATACATTGCGCTTAACAAGCCCGTCGGTATTACGAGCACGTCCGAGAGCCATATTAAGGGCAATATCGTCGATTTTGTGGGCCATGCCGAACGGATTTTTCCCATCGGGCGACTGGATAAGGATTCGGAAGGCCTGATCCTGATGACGAACGACGGCGATGTCGTCAATCCGATTCTGCGATCCGAAGGGAAGCACGAGAAGGAATATATCGTAACCGTGGACAAGCCGTTGACGGAGGCCTTTGTGCGGGGGATGTCGCAAGGGGTTAAAGTGCTGGGAAGTCTTACGCTGCCTTGCAAGGTGACCCGGGTTGGCGACCGAACGTTCCGGATCGTCCTGACGGAGGGCCGCAATCGGCAGATTCGCCGCATGTGCGAAGCGTTCGGCTATCATGTGCGCAAGCTGAAGCGCGTCCGGATCATGAATATTCACCTCGGCGAGCTGCCAGTCGGCAAGTGGCGCGACTTGTCGGAGGACGAGCGTCGCGAGCTGTTCGGCCTGCTGCAGTATCAGCCAAGATAATGCAAGTGCATATGCGCTCTCTACTCCACTGATGCGGTGGAGAGGGGAGCGTATTTGTTGTTTGTGCAGCCGCAGCCCAATCGTATAGGGAAATTTACCATAAATTTTCTATAATTATGAAACTATTACTCTATCATTTCCGTAAACGGGATGGTGCACTTATCCAAAACGGAAACGGAGTGAGTGATCGTTGATGCAGAACCCATCGATTGAAAAAGGAAAAAGGCCGGCATTATGGGCCAAGACGGCGGCAACGGCCGCCATTGCGTTCAGCTTGATTGCCCCGGCCGCGTATGCGGCTCCGGAAGAACTCGCCGGACAAGCTTTAACCGCCGACAACGCGGCGAAGTTTTTGGATGATTTCTTCGCGTCGGAGCAAGCCAAGCCCCATTATGTCGGAGCATCGGTTATCATCGTCAAGGATGGCGAGACCGTCGCGCAAAAAGGATACGGATACGCCGATCTGGCAGCCAAGAAGCCGGTTGATCCGGCAGCCAGCGTATTCAGGATCGCGTCCGTGTCGAAGTCGTTTACGGCAACCGCGCTCATGCAGCTCGTCGAGCAGGGCAAAAT